>JBJERI010000054.1:0-16781 GCA_051882195.1 Ruminiclostridium sp.
CATTATCGCCGAGATAGCCGAAGGTCTTTTCGTAATCGGTTTTGATAAGGGGCATTGCAGACAGGGCGATAATCATTCGCTCCAGCATACCGAAACCGAAGCTGCTGCATATAAAGTCAAGGGGCAGCATTACTCCCTTGTCCGCCGCTGCCTTTGACATTATTTCAATGTCAGCGTATATTTCCGCTGCCTGCTCCTTTCCCTCCTCCGACAGAACAAAGCTTCGGTGAGAAAAAACGTTTTCCGCTTCCTCAAGGGAAACTACCAGTCCCTTATACTTTTCAAAGGGCGTATCGGTTACAGCCATTTTACTGACAATCTGCTCCACATATTCCGCAAGATATACCGAAATAAGCTTTTCGTATGCTCTCAATTGTTCCGCGGAGCTTGTGAAATACTGCATTTTTCTCACCGCCTTTATAGTTTATTTTTGTTATCAGGGCAGCTTTATTGCTGCCTGACCCGGATTTGTTACAGATATTACACCGCCCCACATACACATAAGCTTGCTTGAATCCGTAAGGGCTGGCTTGTTTCCCACCATTACCGTGGGACAGCCGGGAGCCCAGGGGGCGCTTAGCATCGGCATACAGGGCTGGGGTGTAAGCACACCCAATGCCGCCGCAGTAGCCGCCGCTACCTGCGGATTTGACATACTGCTGCACATACCGAAGGGCATTACATTAACATTAGGCTTGTTGTCCATTATGCAGGCGGCAGGCTTTGAGCAGCCCATTGCCTTATTTTCGGGGGTTACGTTAAGGGTAGAGGGAGCAGCCCCGAAGGTACAGCTGCACATTGCCCCAGCCGTTACCAAAAGCGACATATAGTTACCTCACTTTGTTTTTGCAGATACAGTAAGGGATTGCCCCTGTGCAATGCTTTCCGATATGGGCGGCAGAGTAATAGTACCCTCCGCTCTGTTCCACTGGGAAATTACCGAGCTGTGCTTTCCGTATCGGATAGTGCAGCCCTCCAGCATTTGCGGAAGTGTTCCCACAGGGCTTACCACTGACAAATTCTCTGCGCCCTTTGCATATTTTGCGGCAAACAGCAGCGTTATTTCCCGGGGCGGAATGTTTTTGCTTTCAAGATAAACGGCGGCGCTGCTTTCTCCGTTCCAGATAAAATCAAAGGGCTGATAACCATAGGCGCTGACGGTGATTTTCTCTTCCATTTTCATAGGAGAAACGAACACATAATAACCGCCGTCACGGTGCATTGCCCGTTCGCCCTCCTTAAGCACAACCGCCTTTTCAACAGGCGCAAAACTGTCGCTGCCGCCTACTCTCAGCACAAAGCTGACTGTTATCCTCATTTCACAATTCCTCTCAAGCTGCGCAGCTCACGCTGTCTTACGCTGATATCTGCGTCGGTAACACGCTTTACACTCCGTATTGTTTCCGACTCAACGGCAATGCCGCTTACCTTGTAGAAAAGGCATTGCTTCGGCGGAAGATTGTAGGCTGTCCAAATTCGTATTTTGTCCTCGTAGGGCTTATTTTCAAAGGTTATGTTTATGCTTTCGGAGCTTTCCGAAAGCGTTCCCGCAAGACCCTCTGAAATTATCCGATTATCCGCAAGCTTCTGAAAAACGCTGCCGAGAATTCTCTGCTCGTCAGCCGCACGGACTGCAATATCGGATTTCAGCGCCGTAAAAATCATATAGTACAAATCAAGCAGAGAGGGCGGATTTTTAACGTGAGTTTCGTCGATAACAATGTCCCTGCCTGTTTTCAGGTCTGTTCTTTCCTCAATATCATAAAGGCAGATTCCCAATATAAAATTCCCCGTATCATCGGGACTGCAAAGCCCGATAAGCTCGGGCTTTTCTATGGGCGGAACGCATTTTTTCCGCAGAAAATCAACGATAGTCTTTCCTGCGTCGGATATAGCGGTATAGCTTCCCATAAATCCTCCTGAATTATCGCATAAAGGTTGTGCCGTTTTCCGTTTCGGCTGTAAGCTTCAAACCCTTTGCCGCAAGGTCGGCAGATACATACAGCACATCTCCGCTGAAATAAGGCTCGGCGGAGGGAATGTACAGCTTATCCCCCACATAAGTCACATTGCTGTCGGGAGTAAGCTCAATAAGTATGTCGTTTCCTCTGAATACATAGACATTGCCGCTGACGAAGCATTCAAGCCCCGCTTCCCGCGCAAGCGCCATCATATCAATAAACACCGTGTTGCTTTTTTCAACAGTCATAGTGTTGCTGTAAATATTCAGCGACGGAATCACCAGCTTGTATTCAAACAGATTATCGTTTATGCTGCCGTCGGTTATGTTCATTGCGTCGTCTGCACTTTCGGTATCGGGCGTAAATTCTCCCTTTTCCGCAGCAGAAACGTCCTTCAGAATATCTTCAAGCAGTCCGTCAAAATCTCCTGCGCCTGAAATTCCGCTATTTCCCATAGCATAATCCGCAAAATCCATAATATCGGATTTTTGGGAGCTGTCAAGAACTCCTGCGCCAAGCTCATCAAGTGCTGCTTCAAGCTGTCTGTACGCTTCTTCCAATGCTTCGCTATCGTCCTGAGCCGACTGCGAATCAAGGGCCTTTACTGCCTCGATTGCCTTATCCAGCAGCGCCTTATCAGCCTCGGAAGCGCCTGTTTTTGCGCTGTTAAGTATATTTACACAGTCCTCTCCGCCGGGAACGCCATTGCCTTTAATAAGCGAGGCGGTATATTTCAGCATTTCCGCCTTTACGCTGTCGTCAAGCAAGCTGTCGGGAACGTTCTGCAATGCGTATTTCAGCTTGTCGTATGCGCTTTCAGACTTGGAAAGGCTGCCGCTCTGAACAGCAGCTTCCATATCCTCTGCCGCCGCCAATGCCTGCTCCAGCAACGCTCCGTCAACCTCCGAAAGATAGCCCTTTTCTGCAGAAAGCTGTGCGCTGTATTCACGGATTTTCTCCTTATCGGGATTTGCCGAGCTCATTTCAGAGAACATATCCTTTACAAGCTTGCTCACATTCTGCGCCACTTCACTGCGAAGCCGGTCAAGCTGCTCCTGAAGTGCTTCCACCTGCTCCATCACCGCTTCCGCTCCGCTGTCGTCGCCGCTGTTCAGTGCGTCAAGATACTCGCCGTAGGCGGAATCTATCCTGTCCTTAAGGTCGTCAATCCGCTTCTGCTCCTTAGTAGCAGGCTTTGCCAAAGCAGCCGCATTTGCTGCGTCGGACAGCACAGAATCTCCGCTTTCCGCCGTCTCGGAAATTACCAGACGGCTAAGCTCGTCGCTACCGCTGTTTTCGGAAAGCGCCGACAGCATAAGTCCCAGCGAGGACAAGTCCTCCGACAGCATTTTGTTGTATTCAGACGAAGAAACCGAGCCTGTGGAATAGAACGCCTTGTCCTTTGCAAGCTGCCGTGCGTCTGCAATATCCGTCTGTATCTGTTCAAGGACAGCCTGCGCGGACATATCCGAGCCGCCCTCTTTGTAATAATCGTGAGTGCCGTTAATTACTGCGGAAATTTCCGTTTCAATTCCGTTCATGGTATCGGTGAAAATTTCGTCTGCAAGCTCCGCCGCTGTTTCGCTGTCGGTAACTGTGCCGTTCATCATAGCTTCAAGAACAGAAAGCTTTTTTGCAGCCTTTTCCGCCTCATTATTGCCACCCGATTGGGCAGCTTCAAGAAGCTTTTCCTGCAATTCCTGCTGCTTTTTTCCCATGGAATCGGTAGGCTCTGCGCCTATTTCGCCTGCTGTTTCCGTGATGCTTTCGTTTATTTCGGACTCTGCGTCCGTAAGCAGCGAAACAAGGGTATCGTGAGCTGACGGGTCGTGATTTTTCAGCTCGGAAACAATGGTTTCTATCCTCTCGCATACCTTTTCCATACAGTAAACGTCCAGCGCACCGCGCTTTTTTACCTTAAGAGAAACCGCCGCTTCCTTTACGCTGCCATCGGAAGAATTTATCACCTTATCCAGCGAATCCATTTCCTCTATCATTCCCGAAACGGTTTCATCGCTTATGGCCTTGAACAGAAAATTCAGCTCTGAAACCTCCTTAGCGTATATAGCGTGCTTTTTCTCGGTTTCATCGTCGTCGTCAGCGGTTGCATCCGCCTGATTCTGCGCCATTTCTCTGTGCTTAAGCACCGCCGAAAGTTCGCTCATTTCCGCAGGATAAAACAGCCCGTTTATATCCTGCATCGAAACCACTGAACCGTCTGTAAGATCCACCACCGTGCCGTCTGCCTTGAAATACAGCGTAAGGGTAAGCCCGTCAATGACCTTGTAATCTACAATGCGTGAATTGGTAAGGGTAATGTCGCTTACGTTCTCGGCGTCGGTAATGTCGTACCACACGCCGCTGTTAAGCTCGGACTTGTAATATACCTTGGGCTGATTTTCCTCCTGGGCGTTTTTTTCGGCAAGTGCCTGATTTTCCTCGTTCAGCGCTTCAAAATCTATAAGATAAGTACCGATAATCAAAGAGGAATCGTTTATTTTATCCGCAGAGGGACGCAGGTCGCCGGATACCAGAGTCTGCACACCCATTGTAAAAAGCGCTGCAGCGGCAATAATAACAGGCAGCTTTTTCCTTGCCAAAATAACACCCTCTTTCCTTTAAAAATCAATAAACCAGCAATCTCTGTCCGTCGGCGTCGGTAATTGGAGTAAGCGCCGCCATTTCCTCGCCGCCGCTGTACAGCCTTACGGTAAAGCCCGACATATCTCCGAAGGTGGAGCTTAAGTGAGCAAAGCCAGCTTTGTCGGTTCCGCTGCCGATAAGCTTATCGCCGTAATACAGCTCAAATTTATCAAACACAAACATTTCCGAAGCCACGCTGAAGGTGGACTTCAGACCCTTTGACGAAATATTCCACGTTCCTGCACAAAGCCTTTCCGTGCCGCCCTCAGCCTGCTGCATTTCCAATGTGCCGTAATACTGCATACCGTCAAATACAGCGTTGTATTTAAGCTCATCGTTCTTGTAGAACCTCACGGTTAAAAGAGAGGTATCCGAATACACCGTGCTTATAGCGGTAATGGTCTTTCCTATCTCGGTTTTTTCGCCTATTTTAACCCCGTCGTCGGTATAAAGCTCGTAGTGGGTAACATCGTAGCTGTCGGGGATTTTTACCCCAAATTCGCACTTATAGGACGAGCCAAGAACATTTACATACCACGACGGCGTATTATCGTCACCGCTCTCTCCCCACGAAATTCCGTCCTCCACGCTTATAAGGTCGGAGGAGCCTGTTTTAAGCACCTTTTGGGAGATGTAATCGGCGCACTGACGGTTATAGGAGGAAATACTTTTTGCAAAATCAATACGCATTTCGTAAATGCTTCTCTGCTGCTCCATAAGAGCGACTTTTTTATCGTACAGCTCGGTATATTCCACAAGCCCCGCCATATTGTCCGCAAGGGCTTCATCATAGTCCTGCTGCATTTTCTTAAGATAGCTCTGTGAGCTGACGTATGCGGATTTTGATTCAAGGAGAGCGTCAAAACCGTCGCTCAGCGAGGTCATAAGCTCGTTGTACGCCGCTTCACGCTGCTGCTCTGCCTCGTCCAGCTCGGTAAGGCTGACGAAAAGGGCGTAGCGCTCGTCCTCAAGGTAACGTTCTCCCGAATAGGTTCCCTTGAACCACTCCTTGGGTATCCGTATTTTGAAGAACAGCAGATTTATGGTGTAATTTCCTTTCCAGGGCTGTTCGATTTTGTCAAGGAATTGGTTGTATTTCTTGATGAACACCTCGTAGTCTATCTGTTCCCCTCTTGCCCTGCAGGAGTTTATGTAGCTCATTACGCTTGCGGCGTCGCTGCCGTATCTGCCCGAATATACGCTTTTTACCGTTTCGGTGCGGCTGTCGGCGGCATTCTTCTGCTCCACCGCCTTGCAGTAGGTATAATCGTTCTTTTCGGCATAGCTCTGTATTTTCTCCAAATCGGAGGTTTTAAGGCTGACTGACGGCAGCTTGCATTTGAACACATATCCCTTTGAAACGTCCGTTCCCGTAATGGAGGACAGCTTCTTCTTGGCGGATTCATAAGTAGTTTTCGCTTTTTTCAGCTTGGACTTTACATCGTCAAGCTGCTTTTCCATATACTCAACGTCGCTTTTTTTGGCGTCGCCCTTGGCGTAATCGTTCTTTATCTTTTCAAAGCTTTCCTCGGTCTGTTCAAGAAGGCTTTGGTAATAATCAATCTCATAGGCTGCATAAACCGTGGAGTAATACTGCTGCTGGCATTTTGCCGTTTCGGAAAGCACAGCGTCGTTGTACTCCATATTCAGCAGCTTTATCTCGCTTTGTATATCCGGCACCTTTGTGAGCAGCTCGATTTCCTTGGGCATTCCGTGCTTTTCGGGGAACTTTATGTTGAACAGCAGCGAAAAGCGTATGGTGCTTTCATTGCGTCTTGTGTCCGCAATGGCTGCGTATGCCTGCTTAAGCTGAATCTGCTTTTTTACCTTGCTGACGGTAATTCCACGCAGCTTGTCGCTGTTTTTCAGGGTCAGCGCAATTGCCTGCTCCAATGTAAAGGTCTTTTCCGCTGGAGCAGCCAATGCCTCAGTGCCCATACACCCAATAGCTATAACGGCGCACAGCACAAGGCTTAATCCACGCATTATAAGCTTTCCCAACCTCACGCCGTACACCTCCCGTCAGATTATTCCTACCTCGTAGTACAGCAGCCTTCCGCCGCTGCAATACAGCTTTAAGAACACATTGTCCTTAATATATTTTGCTGCATTTAACAGCTCGGGCGGCTTTATTCCGCAGTAGCCAAGCTGCTTTCTGTCAAATTCCGTGGGTACAAAATCAAATTCGCTGTATTTTGCCGCACCGTCGGGGGCGGTGAAATCCTCTTTCAGCAGTCCCACATAAGCGCCAAGCAATTCGGGCTCTCCCGTAACTACAATGCGGTCGGTCTTTCCGTCAGTCCCGAAGATAAAACCTACCCCAAGCTTTTGATAATGCACAATACTCTTGCCGTCAAGCTCACGGATAACTGCGTTTTCGGTAAAGCTTTGCTCAATCTGCTGTCTGTCTGCTGCAATATAAGCAAGATACGCAATCTCTCCCTTTGACATTGCGCCGCTGTAAAGCAGCTCTCCGTCTGCGGAATAAACCTCTCCGCTTCCGTTTGCCAATCCGTCCTCAAAAACGCCCTCAAGCCTCATATCCGTTTTATAGCGGTACAGAATACCGTTTCCGCTGTATTTTCCGCCAAGGAAACCGCCGCTGTACACCTTTTCTCCGTGGTCGTACAGAGTGCCCTCTCCTGTCATTTCTCCGTTTACAAAGCCGCCCTTGTAAATCAGATCTCCGTTTTGGTAAAGTTCGCCGCTGCCGTTGTATTTTCCTCCTGCAAAGCTGCCGCTGTAAAGCAGCTTTCCGTCCTCGGCGTAGAGCATTGCCTCTCCTTCAAGAAGTCCTGAAACGTAATTGCCGCTGACCTTTTTACTGCCGCTGCTGTAATACTCGGTGCCTGCGCCGTTATAAAGACTGTCCGCAAATTCTCCCGAATATATCAACACGCCGTATTCATCGTAAAGCTTTCCGCTTCCGCTGTATTCGTTGTCCGCAAACCGCCCCTGATAAACAAGCCGCCCATTATCGTACAGCTTGCCGTCCCCTGCCGCTTTTCCGTCCTTCATTTCACCCGAATAAAGCAGCGCACCGCTTTCGGTATAGACCTCCGCCTTTCCCGTCGCAGTATGAAATTCGGGAGTATTCACAACAAGCCGCGAGGTGAAAAAGGTTTTTGTAAGAAAAGGCACAACAAACCATATTACAGCAAGCACCACCGCCGCTGTCAGCAGTATTCCTGCCAGCAGCGCACGCTTTGCCACATAGGAATCCCCTATTTTTATGTAATCGGAAAGCTCCGTTGGCTTTTTTACAATGAAGTTTACAATATCCTTAAGAAGGTCCTTGGCTTTTTTGGCGATTACCAGCGGCAGCCTTTTCAGCTTGGAAAGCTTTACGGACAATCGGCTGACGGTACTTTTTATCACTCCCTCGATACGCCGAAAAACTATATCAAACATTGCCGCTTTCACCGCCCTTTCCTTAAAGCCAAAATATGCCGCCTGCCTGAAAACGGCTTTTCTATGCTGTGAATAAAAATCAGTTTATCTTGACAATGGAGCCCTTAACCGCCGTCTGACCGTTGGAGCTTAAATTCAGCGTACCACCTGCTTTTACCTCGGTGCTGTCGCCGTCAACTGTGATTTTGGCGGATTTCAGCTTTGCGGAGCTGTCGCTTCTCATTGAAAGACTGCCGCTGTCCTCTAAAACAATCTTGGTAGAGCCTGCGCTGATAGTAGCCTTTTTCTCCGCCTGTATGGTAACAGCGCCGTTCTGTGCGTCCAGCTTTATAATGTTCTTTTTGTTCTTGTCGGTTATTGTAACGCAGTTCTTTTCGTCGTTCAGCGTGACCGTAAGTCCGCCCTTGGTTTCTATGTCGATATGCTCCTTGCCGTCGGTATCGTCAAAAACAAGCTTGTGTCCGCACTTGGTCTTTATTATGCGGACAGGGTTTTCTTCCTTTATCTCCGCAGGCGTTTTGAAGTTCTTGTTCCACAGAGAGCCTATAACATAGCCTCTTGTCAGATCTCCTCCTGCAAAGGAAACAAGCACCTCGTCCCCCACATTGGGGAAGAACATCATTCCCCACTGCGCGCCGCTCATAGGGGTGCATACCCGTATAAAATCCGTTTCGTAGTCGGGTATATCCAGATTCAGCAGCTTTACCTTTACTCTGCCTAACTTTTCGGGATCGTTTATGTTGGTGACAACCGCAGGACATACTCCGTAATAAAGCTGCTTCTTGTCCTCCGTTCCGTTTTCCAGATATTCAAACAGGCTCATAATGCGTTTCCTCCAAGCTCCAGCAGAGTAGTAAACACATTTCCTGCAAGGCGGTGTGTTACCTTTCTGATGTAGTAAACCTTTTCAAATTCGCTGCCGAAGCCGCTAAGCTCCGCAAACACCCCGGGAATTGCTTCCGGTATGCCGTTAAGCTCGATTTCGCCCTCCACCGAATCATAGGATTGTCTGTCAAGCTCCGCCTGGGCAATGGATTTGGCTATTTCACCGCTTGATGCGGAAACATCTACTATTGTCTTTACCATACTGCCCGTAATTGCGCTGTTTGCCGCCGCTCTTGAGCTGCTGCCGCTTTCCAGCACGTTGACGGAGGTTACCTCGCTTTTTATGCGCTTTTTCTCGTCCTGTTCGTCGTTATTCACCACAACCACCTTGGAAAATCTCCTGCGCAGACTGCTCTCCATAGAAAAGCTGAGCAGATTTGTCCGTGGGGTAATGCCGAGAAGCACCGTTCTGTCCGACCCGAAGGGTACGAAATAAGCCTTTCCCAAAAGTATATAAAAGCTGTAATTCAGCCGCTTTGCAAGCCGTACAACAAATTCGTAATCGCTTTCGTTAAGCTGAGAAAAAGGCAGCTCAAGCTGGGGCGAGGCAGTTATTTTCGACGAGGTAATAAAGCTGCTGTAAAGCCCCAGAGTGTCCTTTACAGCGTCGCTGTATTTCTTTCGGTTTGTCTTTATTTCAGAGCGAAAGCTGTTCATCATCATACCTTTTCCGTCAAGGCAGGTAACGGTTATGGAAAAGCCCGTTCCCTCGTTGTAATCCACCCGCACCGAGTCTATATGCCCCTTGAAAACCTCCGTCACCGATTTGCCGTAGCCAAGGCCAACCGCAACGCTTTTTCCAAGCTTCAGCTTCCGTGAAAGCTCCTTGTCCATTGAGCAGCTTTCTCCGTCGGATTTAAAGCCGTCGGATACGGTAAAGCTGGCATAGCTTGCTTCATACATGGCGGTAAGCTGCACGGTAACGCTGCTTACACGGAATTTTTCATCTACTCTGAAGCCCTCAACGCTTACGGAGCAGCGCCCGTCCGAAAAGCCGCCGTATTTCTTCTTTAGCTGTTCTATGCTGAATTTTGCCATTTTTCGACCTTTCAGTATTCAACGGGCGGCTTGG
Source organism: Ruminiclostridium sp. (assembly GCA_051882195.1). Taxonomy (GTDB): domain Bacteria; phylum Bacillota; class Clostridia; order Oscillospirales; family Ruminococcaceae; genus Ruminiclostridium_E. Next base: position 9,973 of record JBJERI010000054.1, read on the forward strand.
TATTGGCGTCAGCCGCACTTTCCTTATGCTTTTTCACGCTTTCGTTGTGTTCTCGTATCTTCTTGACGGTGTTTTCCGAGGCGGTTTCAGCCGCAGACTGCTCCGCAATTCTTGCCGCAATGCTCATTGCATAGGCAATGGGAGTGGTTCTTCCCGTAAGGTCTATCTCCACCGCAAAATCGTAAGCGATAACCGTGGTGTCAATAAGCAGTCTGCTTTCCTGAGCGTCAAAATCCGATACGCTGACGCTTTCCACAAAGCCTGGGGAAAAAACGTAAGCGTGGAGCAGCTTTCTGTCCTCTCCGAACACCAGCAGCATCATAACGTGTATCTTGGACATAAGCTTTGAGGGATTGAAAAAGCCAAGCCCCTTTGTCAGCGTAAGATGATTTATCTCCCGCTTTTCCGCACGGTGAATACCTACGGTCATATTGTAGCCGCCCTCGTGGTGAGCAATGTAGTTATCCTTTTTCAGAGTAAGTCCGCTTACCGACTTGAAGCCCAGCTTAAAACCGTCCAGTATCATACAGAAATTATAGCCCGAATAAGGATATGCGCTGGTGAGAAAATCCGTATCCATTGTTTTTCACCGCCTGACTTAGGTTATGTCGAAAACGTTCTTCTTTTCGCTTTCTCCGTTGAGCCGCTTGTTTATCTTGGATATTTCCCTGCACCAACGCAGCCGCTCCTCGTGCTCCATATTCATAATTGATTCATAGGACCAGTGGAAATAGTACGCAATAAAGGCAACTTCCTCGTATATTTTATCGACAGGATATCCGTTTATCAACTTTGCTCACCTCATTCAAAAATAACGGGCGCACGGAACTGCCGTCCGCACTGGGGGCATACAACGCTTATTTCAGGCACGGAAGCGCCGTTTATTTCCTGATAAAAGCTTTGCAGAAAGGCAAGATCGGCAGTGAAAAGCTTCTCCACCACCCTCGTGTCAACAATGGGCAGATCCCCCAGCCTTGTAATTACCCTTGCAAGCAGAATTATGGTAAGATAGCCGGGATTCTGCTGCACTCTGGGGTCTTTAAGGGGAACTATTTCGTCCGCCGCCGTAGCAAGGCGCATTGTGCCGTCCTTATGCAATACTCCGTCGGGGTCAAGATAACCCTTGGGCAGGATGAATTTATATTCGGTCTGAAAGCTCATGGCTGTTCCTCCTGAAAAAATGGCATAGCTGTCCTTCATAATAGCACCGACATTATAGCATATTTTTTTGCAAAAGTCCACAAAATTCGCCTCCGTACCCCCGTTGTTGAAAAATTTTGTGATTACTTTACAATTCTAAACGTAAAATTTTGTGACATATATTTTTTTAAAAAATATGGATTTTTCCGTATATTTATGATATAATTAAGCAAATCATTGCGGGCGAGGAATAATAAGGGTGAAAACGTTTTACAGCATTGAGCGGCAGAAATCGGAAAGCCGCGGCAAATCTCCCCGAAACAGCGCATACATATTGCAGGACGACCATGAATTATCCCCATCGGGCAACTCCTCCGAGCTGGAGCTTTTGCGGCAGGAGCTTCGAAGCCGTTCAAACGGGCTGCGCAATACCTCTCTCCGTGAAACCGCTCCCAAAAAGCTGAACGAAAACAAGGAAAACGAAGAGTTTACCGCAAGAATCGATACCAAGCACGAAACCGTTTATCTCGGCTCTGATAAGGAGAATAAAAGGCTGCTTGCCGCCGCAAATTCCAAGGGCGATGAAGCCGAGCACAGAAACGAGCGGTACGAATACGCTTCCGAAAGCAGCCGAAGTGCGGTAAGCACTGTACTTCCAAAGGAACGGGGAGAATTTACCATTTCCGCAGGCGATCCTTCCGATTACGGTTTTATCCGCACCGCCGCAGAGGACGAAAGGCTTGACAGGGACGGCGAGGGTCAGATTCGCAGTGCCGCAGAGGAAATTACATCTGAAGGCGACCGACAGACCGCCCTTGACATAAGAAACATTGATGGATTAAATCCCGAGGAGGACTCGGAGCTTAAGGGACTTGAAAATCTTGCACAGTCGGTAGAGCAGCGCAGCAAGGCTCTTGAAGCAAAAACTGAACAGCATACACGCAAAATACTTAACCGCATTGCCGCTGAACAACCCGTTGGGGACGATTTCTTCGACTTCCTCCGCAAACGGAAGGACGAGGAAGAAAAGGCGGACGGCAATAGCAGGCATACTGAAACGGAAGGTATTACTCATGAAGAAGATAATTAAGCAGGTCCTGGACGGTTTCAACTGGAAATACCTTGAGGGAGAGGACGTCATAAAGCTTGACGTTGAAGGGGAAAGCTCCAACTGGAGCAGCCTTGTGAAAATCGAGGACGAGGAAATGTTCTCCTACTATTCGGTTATTCCCGCAAAGGCAGACTCCGATAGGCTTGGCATAATATCGGAGCTTCTGCTCCGCATAAATTATTCGGTAAGAGTAGGCAGTTTTGAAATAAATCTATCAGACGGTGCAAACAAGGGTCAGATAATGCTGAAAACCTACGGCATTATACCGCAGAAGCTGCCCGAGCAGGACAGCGAAGCGGCGGCGGATATTGTCCGCAAGGTGATAGCATACAATATGCTGACAATGGATTTCTATGCAAAACCCATACTCAAAGCGATTTATTCCGACGAAACCAATATTGATGAAATTCTTAAAACCACAGAAAGGGGTGAACAGATTTGACGTTCAGCCGTATGAACGTTGAAATCGCATCAAATGGCAGAATACTTATCACCGGGCGTTTACGTTGAGGAATTTGATTCCGGCGCTTCTCCCATGGAGGGAGTAAGCACAAGCACAGCAGGCTTTATCGGCGTTGCCGAAAAAGGCCCAAAGGACGGCGCTCCCGTTCTTGTAACAAACTTTGCGGATTTCCGCCGCACCTTCGGCGGCTATCTCTCCGAGCTTGAATTCGGCGAGTACCGCTACCTTGCATACTCTGTAAACCAGTTCTTCGCAAACGGCGGCTCACGCTGCTATATCAAGCGTGTTGTTCCCGCTGACGCAGCCTTTGCAGCAAGCACCGAGGAAGTAGATTCAGTCCCCGTTGTTTTCTACGCAAAGGATCCCGGAGCGTGGGGAAACAAGATTACCGTAAAGGTAACTCCTTCAAGCAAGTTCAAGACCCAGATACTTGCCGTTGCCGAATCCGCAACTGTTACCAAGTATCAGGTAAAGAACGCTTCCGGCTTTGCAGTCGGCGACGTTGTGGCGCTGCTTGACGGGGACAGACGTGTTGAAACAGTCATCACAGGCATTGACGGCGACCTGCTCACACTTCGTGACGCACTTGACGAATCCGCAGTGGATACCGCACTTGTTCCGTCAAAGGTGCTTTGCTCTCAGGAAGCCGACATCGAGATTTCCTATGACGGTCAGATTGAAAAATACGAGTTCGTATCCCTGAACGCAAACACCCCCGACTTTATCACTCAGAAGCTTGCAAAGAGCGAGCTTGCGGTTGTTTCCGTTACCGCTCCTGAGGAGGAAATTTCCCTCTACGAGCTTATTACGGGCAACAAGACAGGCGGCGAGGTTGTAATCAACCTGTTCGGCGGCAGCAACGGCTCCGCTTCCTCTTTAAGCGCCGCAGACTTTATCGGCGAGGACAAGGGACCGGGCGAGAGAACAGGCATTCAGTCCTTTATCGACAACAGCGACGTAAGCATTATGGCTGTTCCGGGCATTACAGACCCGTCTGTACAGATGAGCCTTATTGCACACTGTGAAAATCTCGGAAGCCGCTTTGCAGTCCTTGATCTGCCGAGAGAGCTTAAGACAGTCAACGACATAATCGACCGCCGCAATATCTTTGACAGCCCTTCTGCTGCAATGTACCACCCGTGGATTAAGGTCTTCGACCCCCTTACAAAGAATACCGCCGCTATTCCGCCGTCTGGCTCGATTGCAGGCATCTACGCAAGAACCGATAACTCCAGAGGCGTATGGAAGGCTCCCGCAAACGAGGTTGTAAGCGCCTGCGTTGGTCTTGACGCAAACTACACCACAGGTGAGCAAGACATACTTAACCCCAAGGGCGTAAATCTTATCAGAAGCTTCCCCGGACAGGGCATAAGAGTATGGGGCGCACGCACCTTAAGCTCCAACCCGTTATGGAAGTACATAAACGTAAAGCGTCTGTTCATATTCCTTGAAGAATCAATCAAGGCAAACACCAACTGGGTTGTATTCGAACCAAACGACCAGATTCTGTGGCTGAGAGTAAAGCGCACAATCGAGGTGTTCCTCTCCGGAATGTGGAAGAACGGAGCATTTGCGGGCGGCACAGAGGACGAGGCTTTCTTTGTTGACATCGGTCCAAACACAATGTCCAAGGACGATATCGACAACGGCAGACTTATCTGCGTAATCGGCGTTGCTCCCGTTAAGCCCGCTGAGTTTGTAATCTTCAGACTTACTCAGAAAACTGCTGAACAGTAATTTAGGAAAGGAACGTTACCGAAATGGCACTTGAACAGTATCCATACAAAAATTACCGGTTTAAGGTCGAGATTGACGGCGTTATGGTTGCGGGCTTCAACGAAGTCACCGGTTTTGACGCAACAATAGATGTTATTGAATACAGAGAGGGCGATGCTGCGGTAAATACGCCCCGCAAGCAGCCCGGTCTGGTGAAATACGGCAACATTACCTTCAAGCGCGGAGTTATTGACGAGAACGAATTCTTCCCATGGGTTGAGGAAGCCTTCTCGGGAAATCTCACACGCAAGACTATCGTCATTAACCTTTACGACGACTCGGACGCTATCGTGGCTTCCTGGCAGCTCATCAACGCTTGGCCTGCAAAATACACAGGTCCCGACCTTAACGGTATGGGCGCAGAGGTGGCAATTGAGTCCATCGAATTTGCTCACGAGGGTCTGAGCAGACTTGCAGTATAATCAAATCTGAACATAATTGAGCTGCATTACCCGAATGAATCGCTGAAAACGGTCTTTGGGTAATGCAGTTTGGCAATTTATCGGATTTTTTTCGGAAAGGGAGGGGAGATAATGAACAGCATAAAGCCATTCAAGCCTGCCAAGGGGCTTACGCCCACACTGCGCAATATCTCCATGCTAAGCGGCGATACTCCGCAGGTTTCCGAAATATTCAGGGACGACGAGCTTACCTACAAGCAGGACTCCGCCATAACGGGAGAAATTCTCCTTACTCTCCTTGAAGCTCTGCGGCAGTTCCGGGTGCAGAGCGGCGGAAGCATTTCCGTTTCAAATAACACTACTGTTATAAAAAACAATATCTGCTCCATTGTGAACAACTTCCGCAGTGCGGCAGGGGGCAGCGGTTCTGTTACACTCAATCTTCTGCTCAAAAACATCAGTGAGGCTTTCTCGGAAGGAACTCCCTCTCCGCAAAGCACGGAGCTGCTTATAAATCAGCTTTCCGAGCAGATAAAAACACTTGGCGTTTCGACGGAAAAACGCAAGGCGACAGTGTCCGAAATAAGAAACAGCACCTTCAGCAAAGGCGGTCTTTCGGAATTTGTTTTAAAAAAAAACGATGAAACAGCACTGAAGCCTGCTGTAATAAACCAAAATCCACGCAATGAATATTACACCTCGTCATCTAAAACAGCCGCCGATATAAGCTACATCAAAAATAATGCAAACCATATCTCCGACAGCTTGTCCTTTGCGGCGGGAAACTCTGTTTCTGCCGTATTCCATGCTTTTTTCAAGTCGGAATTGCAGCGCTTTGAATTTTTCGACAACACGGACATTGTACAAAACAGCGCGGAGCTTTTCCAAATTTTATACAGTGAGAATTACAGAAATATACAGCATATTTCCTCCGATAATTCTTTTGGCAATGAAAATTACACAATCAACGGCGGTACGGTAAACGCCGCACAAAATGTTACAGTAAAAGGGCAGTCCCTTTCGGAAAGCTATAACGAAAAAACTGCACTGAACAGCATTGAATTTTCAAGCAGTCTTAAACAAAACATTGAAAAAAACATCATCGGTAAAGTTTATAACAAGCTTTTCCCTTTAGCAATCCACACGTCTGATATATTTATGGGATTTTTTGAAAGCTTACGGGAAAACAATTCTTCATACACGGCAAACCTTACCGATTTGATTCAGAATACATCGGGCTATTCAGCAAAGCTTTTCAACCTTGAAAACGCTGTTGAATCAGCCGTACATTCCCATTTAAACTCTGCTTATTCGGAGGAAACGCTGATTTTGCAGGAAAAGCTCCAAGAAGTTTTTCCTCTGAACAAAAATATTGAAAAAACAAGCAGCTCATTCAAAAACGAACACACAGGAAGGTCTGTTTCTTCCACCCCTGTCAAATCCGACAGCCGTTATATAGAAGAAAATACCTCAAATTACTTTGCAAGGCTGAAATATAAGCTTTTCGGCGGTAAAAAAGACAGCCTTGGCATTACCGCTATGGATATTGTAAAACAAAAGCTGATAAGAGACGGACAAACCGCAGTACAGCTGCGGAACAGTCTTGCGGAAATATTTGCATTTTTGACAGAAAGCACCGCAATTGAAGCTCGCTCCAACGGGGAAAATACACCAGCTTTTTTAAATGAAACCTCTGCAAGGCTTATTGCAAATAATCTTTACCGCCAATCCGCAGTTCAGAACGAATACGACCTTTCCAATGCCGAAACGCATTATGAAAAATTGCAGGAGGTCAATTCTGCGCCCATTAAGCCCTTTGAAAATTTTGCTGAAATATACGGTACTGTTGATAAATCAGAAAGTACGCAAAATACAGTCAGCGTAAACAGCACAGAGCTTATTTATCCCACAGAGCATA
>JBJERI010000055.1:0-16742 GCA_051882195.1 Ruminiclostridium sp.
TTTCGACGCTGGAAATAACATTCACTTATTCAGCGCCATAAATCAGATTCCCTGTGATATTCAAAATCTAAACCGACGGATTCCATCAGCACAGTGATCCGTCGGTCTATGTGTAAAGGCATTGGAGGAACCATTATGAATTATACAAAATCAGTTGAAAAATGGGGCGTTTTCGAGTTTTGCTCTGAGGGAACCACCGCTGGCAACCCATTCCTGGAACGCAGTATCACTGCGCTATTTGAAAGCGATTCCGAGCGCAAAACCGTAAATGGTTTTTACGATGGGAACGGAATATACAAAGTAAGATTCATGCCATCGTTTGAGGAAGAATACCATTTTACGGTCTGCGGGAATTTTTCTGACAGGAAATACGAAGGAACTTTTTCTGTCACGCCGCCGTCGGAAAATAATCACGGCTGCGTAAAGGTACATAACAAATATCATTTTCAGTATTCCGACGGAACACCTTATTATCCTGTCGGCACGACCTGTTATGTATGGAATCTGCAAAGCGATGACCTTATCGCGCAAACTCTTGAAACTCTGAGAAATTCCCCGTTCAACAAGATACGTTTCTGCGTATTTCCTAAAAGCTACTGCTACAATTCACGTGAGCCGCGCTCCTATCCATACGAGGGTACTCCGGTTGACGTAAGTGCTATCACAGAGGACAATGTGTGGGGCTACGGTCCGGACTCCAAGGGCAACAACTGGGATTTTGAGAGGTTTAACCCCAAGCATTTTCAGCATATTGAATACTGTATCGGCGAGCTTCAAAAGCTGGGTATTGAGGCAGATATTATCCTCTTTCACCCGTATGACCGCTGGGGCTTCTCAACAATGACACCGGAGTGCAACGAACTTTATCTGAAATACACGGCGGCAAGGTTTTCGGCTTTCAGAAATGTATGGTGGTCATTTGCTAATGAATATGACCTGATAAAAAACAAGAGCATTGAGGACTGGGAACGATATGCGCAGATAATCGTAGAAAGCGACCCGTATGATCACCTGCGATCAATACATAACTGTAATCAGTTTTACGATCATACAAAGTCATGGATAACGCACTGCAGCATTCAGCGTTCTCCGGAAGGAACATCCGAGTGGAGAAAAAGCTATGGCAAACCGATAGTAATTGACGAAATGCTATACGAGGGAAATATTCAGTATGCGTGGGGGAATATTTCGCCGCAGGAGCTTGTTCGGAGGTTCTGGGAAGCACTTTGCCGCGGCGGCTACGGTGGTCATGGCGAAACCTACATAGACGATAAGGCGATATGGTGGTCTCATGGCGGAGAGCTTAAAGGTGACAGCCCGGAAAGAATAGCTTTTATGCGAAAAATACTTGAGGAAGCTCCGGACGGCGGATTGCGACCCAAAAACATGGAATGGGACGAGATATGTGTGGTTCCGGAAGATGAAAATCTAGCTGATGAAACCGGTTATCACCTGTTTTATTACGGGATTTCGCGTCCGGGATTCAGATATTATCATATTGACGATAATAATATATACGCCGTCGACATTATAGACACATGGAACATGACGGTTGAGAATGTCGGAAGTTTTAAGGGACGTTTCAGAATTGATCTGCCCACAAAAGAGTATCTTGCGGTTAGAATTAAGAAAGCAGAGGATGGGATAGAATAATGTTCGCCCCGATATGTTTGGTTCTGAAAAAAGAACTGTGTAAACGCAAATAATCCCGAAAAATATAGAGTAACATACGCAATCATAATGGCAAGCACACAAAACACATCGTCCAGCAAAGGAAAATATCTGCAATACGTCAAAGTATTATCTAACAGACCGCAACGTAACACGGAAAACAAAACTTTACTCTGCAGGTATACTTGCTTAGAGGACGATATTTTCGGTGAAGTGGAGAGTTTGCTATGTATGAGTTATTCAAAGAAGCCGTGCTTGCTTCAGGACTTGATGTTCTAAATCAAACCTTGGATGTTACGGAGAATGACTACTGTCGAATTAAGAGTGCCTTTTTGCCGGTGGCAAGTTATGAGCAATTCATTTCAAAAGCAGCAGATGGGCTGCGGTCAGGTGCTGGAATTGATTGTTGCATAACACACTGTGTTCTTAATCACAAAAAGGAAACACTTAATCAGTTTAAATCTGATGAGGTGACCTATTATTCTACAATTCTGGCGTGTTCAGACTTGGGTAAAGCTGTGGCTTGCAGACGGGACATAAATTTAAGCCCACTCGGTGAACTTCAGTATGAAAATGATCTGTACGCCGACAGCATATATCAAAGGCTGATGGACGGGCTTCGAAACAGTGAATGCAAATATGGACATACCACCTAAAAAAGTGGACATATCTACATACCAATCGTTAAAAGGTTTAGCCGTAGGAAATCAAACTGGCTCTGCTGTGACAGTTTTTCTGTCACAGCAGAGCCTTCTTTTGTTAAATTGTATCGATAAATCCCATTAAATAAAGACTTTCGGATAAAGAAAACGGACACCAATCAAGATACGCATTGTATCAAAATCGGTGTCCTGTTATGACGGACTTGTAAGGGCAGGAAAGGTTCGTGCCCTCGGCGCTTCCGCAATGTACGGGTATCAATTCTACAATATGCAGCTTGCGGCACGGGACAACGGCTGGATGCCCTTTGTTTCAATGCAGAACCACTACAATCTCCTTTACCGCGAGGACGAACGCGAATTGATACCGATATGCAGGCAGATGGGCGTTTCCCTTACGCCGTACAGTCCTCTTGCGGCAGGCAGACTTTGCCGCAAGGAATGGCACACCGACACAAAGCGCAGTATGACCGATAAAGTTGCGGTAAGCAAATATGACGGTACGGAGTCGGAGGACAGAAAAATCATTCTTCGTGTAGCGGAAATCGCCGAAAAATACGGTACGACAATGACCCGGATTTCCATTGCTTGGCAGTTTGCAAAGGGTATAAGCTCACCCATTATCGGCGCAACAAAAGCAAAGTATTTCGACGACGCTGCGGGTGCGTTTGATGTAAAGCTGACAGCGGAGGATATAGCCTATCTTGAAGAACCCTATGTACCTCATAGAATTGTGGGTGCGCTGTAAAAAAAGGAGAACGGATATGAGCTTAAAAACCACAGACCCCGAATTTATCGAGCGTTTCGAGCATTTTGCTTTGGGCGAGGTTGTAAATGACGAAAGCTGCCGTTTGGACACGGAAACACGATATATAGCCGTACTTGCCGCTCTGCTCGGCTGCGGCGGCGTTGAGGCATTCGGCGAAATGCTGGGAAAGGCATTGAAAGACGGCGTTTCACCTGTTGCTGTAAAGGAAATCGTGTATCAGGCAACCGATTATTTGGGTTACGGGAGAATGCTGCCGTTTCTGAACTGCGCAAACAAGGTTATGACCGAATACGGCATTTCTTTGCCGCTTGAAGGACAGGCGACAACTACCCTTGAAAACAGGCTTGAAAAAGGAATTGAAGCGCAGGCTGAAATCTTCGGTGAGCAGATGAGAGAAGCTTGGAAAGCGGGGACGATAAACCGCTGGCTTGCCGAAAACTGCTTTGGTGACTACTACACCCGAAAAGGACTTGACCTTGCAAAGCGTGAGCTTATCACCTTTTGCTTCCTTATGGCGCAGGGCGGCTGCGAACCGCAGCTTATTGCACATTCAAAGGGCAATTTTAATGTAGGAAACGACAAGGATTTTCTGCAAAAAGTTGTGCTTCAATGCCTGCCCTATATCGGCTACCCACGCAGTCTGAACGCTATTGCCTGCATAGGTAAGGCGGTGGGAGAATGAAATGAATAGGGATATGCACCTCAAACGGCAAAAATAGTTCTATCAAGAAAAATATTTAACAATGTGTTTTCAGTAAGGAAAGGTGATTTTTATGTTAGGTAATTTTGTTTATTCCAACCCCACAAAGCTATATTTCGGCAAGGACGCACTTGACAATCTCCCCGAAGCGCTGAAAGGTTACAACAGGATAATGCTTGTTTACGGCGGCGGTTCTGTCAAGAAAACAGGGCTTTACGACAAGATAGTAAAGTTGCTGAAGGACAACGGCAAGACCGTTATCGAGGACGGCGGAGTTATGCCGAATCCTACTGTTGAAAAGCTGTATGAGGGCTGCAAAATCGCGCGTGAAAACAACGTTGATTTTATACTTGCAGTCGGCGGCGGTTCGGTCTGCGACTATTCAAAGGCGGTTTCAGTTTCAACCTACTGCGAGGGCGACCCGTGGGATAAGTATTTCATAAAGTTTGACGAACCCGATTGCAGGCTCATTCCCGTTGGCTGTGTTCTCACAATGGTGGGAACAGGCTCGGAGATGAACGGCGGCTCGGTTATCACAAACCACGCGCAGAAGCTGAAAATCGGTCACGTTTTCGGCGAAAATGTGTTCCCGAAATTCGCTATTCTTAACCCCGAATTGACCTTTACCGTGCCCGATTATCAGATGAAAGCAGGCTTCTTCGATATAATGTCACACATTCTGGAGCAGTATTTTTCGGGCGAGGACGACAACACCTCCGACTATATTATGGAGGGGCTTTTAAAATCCCTTATCCACAGCACAAGAATTGCGGTGAAAAATCCCACGGATTACGAAGCAAGAAGTAATATTATGTGGACGGCAACCTGGGCGCTGAACACTCTTGTTGCTATGGGCAAGACAACCGATTGGGAGGTACATATGCTGGGACAGGCGGTTGGCGCACACACCGACGCAACTTACGGAATGACGCTCTCGGCGGTTTCGCTACCCTATTACCGCCACATTCTGCCCTATGGTCTTGAAAAGTTTGTGAGATATGCAGAAAACGTATGGGGCGTCAGTCCTGCAAACAAAACAAAGGAAGAAATCGCTTCCGAGGGACTTGCCGAAATGGAAAAATATATGCGTGAAATCGGCGTTGTGATGAACATAACCGACCTGGGTGTTACTCCCGAAATGATTGAGGGAATTGCAGACAGCACCCTTGTTATGACGGGCGGCTACAAGGTGCTGACGCGCGAAGAGATAATCGCTATACTGAAGGAGAGCCTGTAATGGAATTTGCAGACTATCTTACTTACCTTAACAGCGGAAAATACATAGAGGGTGGCTCGGAAGTTCACCAATTTATGCACAAGGTCAGCCGAGAGGCAATAAGAATATGCGCTGAAATCAACAGCGGTTATCATACTCCCGAAGAACTACTGCGGCTGATGTCGGAGCTTACGGGAAACCCCATTGACGAGGGCTTCGGGCTGTTTCCGCCCTTCTTTGCGGACTGCGGAAAGAATCTGCACATCGGGAAGAATGTATTTATAAATTCGGGTTGTAAGTTTCAGGACCAGGGCGGAATTTATATCGGCGACGGTGCGCTTATCGGGCATAATGTTGTGATTGCAACACTTAATCACGACCTTGTCCCCGAAAAAAGACGGGGTATGTACCCGAAGCCTGTTACCGTGGGCAAAAATGTGTGGATTGGCTCAAATTCAACGATTTGCCCCGGCGTTACCATTGGCGACAATGCCGTTATCGGTGCGGGTTCGGTGGTTACAAAGGTCGTTCCCGAAAATATGGTTGCCGTGGGAGTTCCGGCAAAGGTTATTAAAAGCATTTTCGAGGAGGAAAACCAATGAAAAACGTACTAATAATATCAACAAGCCCCCGTAAGGGCGGTAATTCCGAGAGCCTTGCCCTTGAGTTTGCAAAAGGCGCACAGGAAGCGGGCAATAAGGTGGAAGCTGTTTTTTTCAGGGAGAAAAATATCGGCTTCTGCAAAGGCTGTCTTGCCTGCACAAAGACAAATCGTTGTGTTATCAAGGACGACGCCGCAGAGCTTGTGGAGAAAATGCTGGCGGCGGACGTTATCGCTTTCGCTACGCCGATTTACTACTACGAAATGAGCGGTCAGATGAAAACGCTCCTTGACCGAGGAAACCCGATGTATTCCGCGGATTACGCTTTCAGAGATATTTACTTGATTTCCACTGCCGCAGAGAACGGCGCAGATGTTCCGAAGCGCGCTGTGAACGGGCTTGATGGTTGGATTGAGTGCTTTCCGAAGGCACACCTTGCGGGTACTGTTTTTGCAGGTGGAGTAAACGCTGTTGGTGATATTAAGGGACATTCGGCAATGAATGAGGCTTATGAAATGGGTAAGGCAATCCTGTAATTTCAATACATATAAAGGACAGAAAGCCGGTTTGCTTGCTGTCCTTTTTCATTAGTATTTCGCTCGCCCCTCCAGAGTAGCCCTCTTGCTATCAACGCTATCAAGGTACTCGGCAATCTCTTTCTCCAACTCCTCCCCACCATTCTTCTCAAACTCCCGAAGCATAGCCGCAGAGGTGCGCGGATAAACTCGTCGTGGAGTTCTTTGTATTTGGACTTGAAGGCAGTGCCTTTCAATTATCCTCCCTGATAAACTTAAAAATCCTGTCATTTATCTTACTCAACTCATCAGACGCATTTTTTCGTGTTATTTCCGATTCCTTATACTGCCTAATAATCTCCTTTGCTCTTTCCTTGTATTGCTTGAATAACCTCTGAAACTCCCTCTGCTTTTCGGGCGAACTCTCCATATATTTCTTGGAGTGGGAGTAGTTATAATAGGTCGTAAGATTTCTCTTGTTCTTCCGAAGGATACTGTCCCCATTCTCAACGAGCCTGTGCGCCTTCTTTGAATGGGCAATGCTGGCTTTAGTGCATTTATCGCACAGCAGATTGTTCTTGCTGCTGAAAAGTATAGCTTCTCCACAGGCTTTGCACTTGCGGCAGTATATTTTTCTTCTTTTCAGCTCTGCAATATATTCGGCTTTTGCGTAAATAACCGTATATCCGCAATCCAGAGAAATAGTTATTGCCTCGCTGTTTTTAACAAGCCGTTTCTTCTCGTTGAGCGAAAAAAGCCGCTTGTAGTTAGCTCTGAACTCCTTGGCATATCGCTCGCAGGTTTCAAGGGGCTTAAAGTTAATCAACTTGCTCGCCGCCAAATGCTTATTTCTGCGTAACATATTCCACATAGCGATAATAACAAAGAGACAATAAGCGTTATCTGTGCCTTTGAGCAGCTTGTTAAGGTCTTTCGCCACACTCTCTGCCTTCGCCAAAGGGATAGACTGCCCGATATTAGTATAAAGGGCGTAAGCGCTCTCAATCACCAATGCCGAATTACCCTGAAACATTGTAAAATCTATCATAAAGCTGCCGACTTTACGCCTGCCGCCGAACAAATCCATAATATCATTTTCTCTGCCTGTGACCGCCTTTTTAATGGTTGCAGGCAGATTTTTGTCTGTCGCTCCGAAAAATATCTCCCCATCCTCGTTGTATGCACAGCCGAGATAATACTCATTTGCCGCACTTTTCTTTATCGAAAGCACTTGTAGCACCTCATTTCGCCCGAAAATTAAAGGAATAAAGTAGCATTATCGCTATTATTTTACCGTTCTTTATCGCCTATTTTTAGTACAAATAATATCTTAAACCGCTTTGTTATCCCATTCTTACTTTATTCCTATTATTGTACCAATAATCTATTGCTCTGTCAAGCGGCGTGTGGTAGGATGTTGGCAAGGGACGAAGCTTCACCCGACATTCCGAACAACACAATTCAAGGAGGTAACTTTTATGACAAACGCAAAGAGAGAAGAAATTATTGCAGCTATGAGCAGTCTGCTCGAACAGCTTGTAGAGAACGAGCCACCGAAAGTCGAAACAACCGCCGCACCCGAAAAGGTCGAAATGCTGACCATAAAGGAGTGTACAGAAGCGGTCAAGGGTCTGAACGAATACACGGTGCGGCAGCTTATCGCCCGCAAGGAAATTCCTTCAATCAGAACGGGACAGGGCAAGCGTGGGAAGATACTCGTTCCGAAAGTAGCTCTTCTTCGTTATTTCGTCGGCGGAAATTAACAACCGGACAGCATAAAAAAATGCTCACGCTACATAAACGTGAGCATAAGACTATATGAAGGAGTTTTCTATTTCGGTTATACGGTTTTCAATCAGATATTTGGTCATATCTCTTTCTTCAGAATAGCCTCGTGTTTGATTGATTACCGATTTGCCGATAAAGCCAAATCCGAACATCTTATCGGCTTTATCGGGGTTGCCTTTGAGTTTAACCTCGTCCATAAACCTCTGCATTTCTTTATTTGTAAATGCGAGCATAATGATGTTCCACTTTGTGTCCTTTGATTTTGCATTTGCAGCGTCATTTGAAAAATCCGCATAAATGCCAACAAGGATAAACCAATTAGCATTCTTTGGAACGTTAAAACGATTAAACCAAAGAATACCCTGATATTTTGGATTTACATTATAGTATGCTCTTGACATTTTAACTTGAATTGTATTCGTGGTATTAACCCCGTTTGCATATTTGTATAAAAGCAAATCTATCCCTTTTTCCTGAGCAGAAGCGGGAACAAAAACAGAAGCTCCTTTTATATTTTTAGATAAGTAATCTGCTACAGCAAACTCACCGTACTGCATTGTAAAAATCGGTTCCAAAATACTCACCCCTTTGCCTATTATAATTCTACCACAGCCGTAATCCGCTGTCAAGTGAATAACTAATAATCGCATGCTAATGATTTATACGAAAGCGGATAGCGGCTCGGAAATAATTTTTTTCAAATCTGAAAAGAAAATTCTATCAGGCTTGGCGAGTTTTCGCTCCTATCCGCAGAGGTTAAGCGTGAGAGGTTTAGGATTTTACCCCCTATTCTCGGAGCAGCCGTTTAGGAACGATTTTCGCTTTTACCTCGTTTCACGAGTAGGCTGGTTTCAAGGGGTTTGAGATTTTATCTCAAATCTCGGAGCGAGAAGCAGAGAGGGGTTTGGGGATTTATCCCCAACTCAATGTGATAATGACGGGCGGAGCTTGTCACTATCACTATTAAGTTTAGCAACAACGACAACAGCCGCAAAATATGCTCAATTTCTTAAAACGGTTTAATCGGGAATTTTGAAGATAAATTGAAAAACCGCATTTTTTGACTTGCTGCCGATGATAAGATAAATTTTAAAACTGCACTTTTTAAATTGCTGCCGTTTTGAAGATAAATTCAAAAAATGTTTTTTCGGAACAGCGGCGGCTGACAGGATAAATTCAAAAACAGACGAAGGGAGATTATTTACAATGAGCGAGAAAAATACAAACGGGCTGTCGGTTTCGTTTCGTGTGGACAGCGGTTACCTCGACCATAACAATCGAGTTATCACCGCCCACAATGTAGATGTTTCACGGACGAGCGACAACATTACCTACACAAAAATCGACTTGCGGGATTTCTATCAGCAGGTCTTTGGCGAGGCAATTATTGAATGCAATCTGAAGCAAGAACGACCCGACCGAGAAATTCACGATTACTACGAGCAAGTCAAAAAATCGAAAAAAGTAAAATTGTTCTACGAGGTGGTTGTGCAGTTCGGGGATTTGCATGACTGCGGATTTGGCTCAGAGAATTGGGAAACTGCAAAAACTATGCTTGACGAGTATATTCGTGAATTTGAAAAACGAAATCCTAACCTAAAAGTGTTCAATGCGGTAATGCACCTTGATGAAAGTACGCCACATCTGCATATTGATTTCGTTCCCGTTGCACATAAAGGACAGCGAGGTATGCCGATTAAAAATTCTATGAGTGGTGCGCTTCGTGAGCAAGGGTTTTCTTCCTCAAATAAAATGCAGAACGAGTGGACAGCTTGGTCGGAGAGCGAGCGTTCCGTTATGGAGCAGATTTTGCTGAAACACGGTTTGCGGCGAGAGGATAAAAACGTTCACCGTCCGCATTTATCTGTTGACGATTACAAGAAGGCTGCTCACGAAGCGGAGCAAATCAACAAACTAAACGCTCACATAAACGAGCTGAAAAAGAAACCTTTTGAGGAGCTGACCACGGAAGAAGCCGCCTTAATAAACAATCAGAACGACGTTATGCGTGAAAGAATAACGGAGTTGCGGCAGGAGTTTGAGGAAATGAAAAAGAAAGCAGGAGCAGAATTTGTAACTGTGAACATTTATAGCCCCGACAAGCTGCAATACATAGCTGACGGATTGGCTCGTGCGAAAATACCCTGCGTTGCAGAGAGCAATACTCTTTACATTCCCGATTATGCTTTGAAAACTGCGCAGGCGATTGCGTCCCACTACAAGCCCGACGAGAAAGCTCCCACTATCCGTGAAAAGATTAAATTGGATATTGACAGGCTGGTATATAGGACGGAAACCCTTGACGATTTGCTTTTCCGTTTGCAGGAGCGTGGTTATGAGATTAAATACGGTAAGTACATATCGGTAAAGCACCCGAACGCAGTGCGTTTTGTTCGGCTGAAAAACCTCGGTGACGAGTACCTACCGAAAAACCTTGAACAGCGCATAGCTGAAAAGGATATGTTTACCGACCGTGTAAGATATGAAGCGCAGACCGCAAGCCCGATTGAAAAGCGGTTTCACATCACTATCATTAACATCACAACCGCTGTCAAGCAGTTCCGCCTTGACCCGAAGAAAAGTGATAAGCGCAGATACTATTTCTTCCAAAATGACGCTCGGATTAACTACCTCTCGGAACAGCTTGCCACAATCGGAGAGTTTGGGTTGACCTCTCGCGACAGCATTTATGAAAAGGCAAAGGAGCTGCAACATACGATAAATCAGAAATGGTTACACGGCGAGAAACCCGAAGAAGAGGAAGCCGCCTTAAAGCGCATAAACACGCTGATTAAGGCGTATGAGGAGATTATTGAGGGCAATTACATTGACAATCTGATTAAGGCACAGCAGGAAGAAAAGCAAGCTGCGGAGCAGAATGCAAATGCACACAAAAACGCACCGAAAAAAGTACAGAAAAGATAACATACCTCTTGACAAATCACACTTTAAAGCGTAAAATAGAATTGCAGAGAGTATGTCATAAATCTACAATATCGGAAGGAGCGATATTTTATGGCAACAATCAGAAAGCGTGGCGGCACATATCAGATACGGGTGTCGCTGGGCTACGATAAAAACGGCAATCATAAGGAGCAGGCGATGACTTGGCGACCCGACGAGGGTATGTCGGAGCGGCAGATACAGAAAGAGCTGAATAGGCAGGCGGTTATGTTTGAGGAAGCCTGTATGCACGGCTACAAGGCAAAAGCGGTCAAGTTTGAGGAGCTTGCGGAGGAGTGGTTTGCGGAATACGCAAAGTTCAATCTTCGCAGTACGACCTATGAGCGTATGAAACAGCTAACGCACCGCATTTATCCTGCTATCGGGCATTTGCGGATTGACAAGATTTCTGCACGACAGCTGCAAGGTTTCGTTAATTCCCTTGCCAAAGAGGGAGCAAACGAGAAAACAGGAAAGCCCCTTGCACCGAAAACGATACGGCACAATCTTTCCTTTATATCCGATGTTTTCTCTTATGCGGTAAAAATGGGCGTGGTTTCTGAAAATCCCTGCACAAAGGTTACGATACCGAAAGGCGAGGTCAAGGAGAAGCAGATTTACTCGCAGGAGGAGCTGGAGCTGCTTTTAAGCAAGCTCATTGACGAGCCGACAAAGTACCGTGCGTTCTTCTACCTGATTTCCTACACGGGCTTGCGGCGCTCGGAAATGCTGGGATTGGAATGGAAGGACATTGATTTCGAGCATAACGTTATCTCCGTTCGCAGAACGAGCAACTACACGGCAGAGCGTGGCACTTACACGGACACTACGAAAACAAAGCGTTCGCAAAGGGCATTGAAGATTTCGCCCTTTATTATGAACATTTTGAAACAGCTCAAGGAGGAGCAGGATGAAGAAGCGCTCCGGCTGGGAAGTAAATGGGTGGATACCGACCGCCTTTTTACAAAATGGAACGGCGAGGAAATGAACAACCAAACGCCGTATGGCTGGCTAAAGGAATTCTGCGAGAAGAATGACCTGCCGTTCTATGGCTTGCACAGTTTTCGACATTTTGCGGCTTCGGCTCTGATTTCGGCGGGGCTTGATGTTACGACAGTATCGGGAGCGTTAGGACATAGCTGTCAAACTACGACTGTAAACCTCCCAAAAGGATACACCGCACAAAGCAGCCATATACGACAAAAACAGGACTGCCGCTTATGAAGATAAGCAGCAATCCTGTTTACTTTTTATATGAACATTTCCTCAAATATTTCATGAGAGTAGTAACCGTTCCATTAATTTGAGTGGATTTCAATGATGTCTTCTGTTGGTAAAGGCATATACAAGTTTGCATTTTCAGATACTATTACACTAAACGAAGTTGCCTTTTCAAGAAACAAAAAGATTTCACAGATTAGTTTACCTTCTTTATCTGGATGAAGAAATAGCATATGAATTTTTAAGTCAGATTCTTTTATTATAGAAAAAGAATCTGTAATATCATTCGGTGTTGAGCAAACCCATCGACAAGTCCCACACTTTTCTTTCATTTCTCCGCAAATTGCTTTATATAGCATTTGGCGCATTTCGATTGCAGTCTTATCATTCTTGTAAGATTCATCAAGTTTTAAACAAGCATATTCATATGCTATTTTCAACGCAAATAATGCAAACCTATTTAATTCAATCGGGCAGTCATATGAAACAGTTGGTTGATAGGAAATAACTGTAGCGTTATCTAATTTACTCAACACATCATTAATATCTTCTTGATTATATCCTTTTCTTTTAAGGCTTTTAGTAATCATGTTTCGAGCTTCATCCTTAGAATCGACATTACCTTTAAAACGCAATCCATCTTTTGTTGGTTCGGTTGACAATTGAGGTACAAGTGTTACATTAAAAGCATCATCAACTCTGATTTGGTGATCAAATTGGTCTATGCCTTGTTTAAATGGATTGGGAATTTTGCCACTTTCTCCTTTAAGAGCAAGTTCTTTTCTTATCATTTCGATAAGCATATGGTTAACAAAATAATTGTCAACATTTTGCCCCAGTTTATTATTACAGTTTGCACAAACTTCATTTGTTATTAGCCGAGTATTGCCAAGCGATAATGGAATGATATGTTCTATACTCCACGAGTTATTCTCCTTACGCAGTTCATCGTCTGTTTTTCCACAAAAGATACATCTCTTTTCGGACATATGATTATTCTCCTCTCATTTTATTAGCAACATGATGATTTGATAATCTATGCTGTGTGAAAATAAAAGCGAACAAAATGTTAGTCTAACAATAAAGTTGAATAATAGGTTTCAATATCTTTAGCCAACAACTCCCATTTCGGCTCTTTTATCCCATGCGGGGCGGTGTAAATGCAACCATCGTGCAGGAAAACAGGGTCTCCGTTACAAGTTGCAAACACGAATTGTGCATTCAAGTAGGAATACTCTGCTTGTACAGCAGCAAGCTTATCCGCTGATATAAAGCGAGTAAAATTTATTTCAACATCCAATGGGTTTTTTTCCTTGTAAAAACTGCGTAAAGCATCTGGAACAACATCAAGACTGCCATCATATTTTGCAAATACGTTTCGACTATCTTGAACAATGGCTTTTTCAACGAATTCTAAATAAGTCATAATGCCTCCTTATATTGAAAAAGATGGGTAACACTTTTCGATTGTGTATATCCTTATTTTTTCAGCAAAATGTCGTTGATGTACAGCATCAGCTACGGAATAAGTAATCATAATTATTCCTATACTTACCGACACGATAATACCTGCCGCGCCGCCCCATATACCTTGCGCTGCTATAGATACTGCTAATAAGGAAATTGAGAAAAGAGCCTGTTTTCCTGTTTGTATCAGTGCTTCCCTGGTTGCTACACCTTTAACCTTTAGCTTAACAAACTGATATGTAGAGAATACAGCGATGGTAAGAGCGCCTACTACGCCCATATTAACCATTTTTGAAACGTTCTCGGTAATGGTGACACCAAGATTCTCTAATACACCAGAAACAGCCTGAGAGGCAACTTCTCCAATTGTTCTGCCTATGCCGTAGCCAACTGCCGACATTACTCCAGATTCGAGACCGCTTTTTACTCCTTCAACTGCCGCTAATTTTAATGTGTCGGGAGTTATTCCAGCTTGAGCTAGTGTTGTGATAAATCCTATAGTTAAGCCGACACCAGCACCAATTGCGACAGCTAGTCCGAGACCTTTCAATTCGTTTTTGAAAACACGTTTTGAGTTGGTCTTTTCAAGCATTTTATTTTTATCGGTCATAGGTTCATTGCTTTCATTGTCCCAATTTCCATTATGACCTTTCTGCAAGTGTTCTTCTCTGTCCTTATAGAACTTTATATTGTCTGGATTGGCTTGCTGCTCTGGATGGTCTGCAACATTTTGTTGATGATGCCCTTCAGCCCCTCTAACGCTATCGTGCTCTAAAATCTGTGCCTTTTCATCGGCATTCCAATTAGCAGAGCCATTGCCGCCCATTTCTACGTCCGCTTTTTCGTACATCCAAGCTCTTTTAACTCCCATATTACGAGCAGCTTGATTTGGAGTACTAAGGTCATATCTTTGCGCATCACTTGCTCTTAATGAGTTGAGTTTTGTAAGATAATTATTAAGCTGAGTATTGTATCCTTTTGTGGTAGTCATAGTTGAAAATGACACACTTGAAATCGGAACAGCAGAAACATCCCCAGCATATAAAGAATTTATGCTATTTCGTTTCACTTCTGGTTGCTGATAAAAAGTCAAACTGCGATTATTTTTTAGGGATGTTAACATAATATCACCTCAATTTTCTTTCACACTCTATAGAGTATCTTGTTAAAGCCAACTTGCCATCGTCGTCTAACTTGCTGAAAATGTAAGAATAAACGTGATTGTAGTAAATCAGAGTTTCATTAAATAATCGAGAAGCATCAAACGCAAAAAGCGTTGTCGAGGCTAGCGAAAATAGTTGTGTCTGATTTTTGTACTTGCTCTCATCGTTTCGGAATTTATTAAAAGCTGAAGCAAATGCATCGGCAGCTTGCTGGTTATAGGCAATATTCTTTTTATGCTCCAAATGATGCATTTTTACGCTAATAAGCTCTGTAATATCCTTTGTTAAAGTATCATATACAGCACTTTGTTCATCGGTAAACACATTTTTATTAATGTCATTATCTAGCTTCTCTACTTTTGAAAGGACATCATCAAATTCCTCTTGTAGAGTCGCTCTCTGTAAAGTGTTCTTTAGTACATACAATTCTTTCAAACAGTCAGAATTGTGCGACTCAATCGCAATACGCTCAGATTCAATTCTTTCTGCTTTGGTATTCTCAATTTCGCTACAAATTTCATCAATGCGTTTCTGGTGCTGTGATAATGTTTCGACAGTATCGATTGTAAGCATAGCATTTTCCGTATAGAATGCCAGAACAACATTTGCCTGTTCAGCAAAACTTGCTCTATCTGCTAATGATGGAAGCGTTTCTGCTAAAGTACAAAGATACGCAAAATATTCAGAAAAAATCTGTTCATCTGCTGGATTTCGATTGAAAAGGTTGCGCCCTACCAATAAGGCTTCAGTAATTTTCCCTTCGCTTCTGTATTTCTCAAACAAACTAAGCATTTTTACCCTCCTATTAGTCGTTCCCAGTTGTAAAAGTTAAAAAACCAATATTTTACAACGGGATATTCTCGAAAAAACAAGAAATATTTTTAAGGTTTGCAATTTTTCGTTGAAGTTCATCGATGTCATAACCATTAACTGTTTCACGAAGATTATTAACATAATCGTTCCAGTCTTCGTCCAACTTTGCTGCTGCTTGTTCAAAGGCGTTTTCGGTTTGTTCCCAATACTTTCGAATTCCTGCACGAAACTTTTCACTAAAGTCATTTTCGTCAAAAGCTGCAACTATTTTTTTAGCAACATTCTTTTCCCAGCCACCACCAAACAGTTTTGCAAGAGCTAATCCGCCTGCAATCAGCAAACCAACTGCTATGCCTATCGGTCCAAAAATAGATGAGGTGATTATTCCGCCGAAAATAGAAGTTCCGATTGACAAACCTGCACCTGCAAGTAAAATCGTTCCATAAATAGTACTTGCAAGGAAGCCGCCAAATCCGCCAATTAATCCGAGATTAGACAGGGCAGAAGCAAATGCCCATCCAGCATCAAAGTCAACATCTATGCTGTTTTTATCAAATGGGCGAGATATGCTTTGAGTGTATGATGTGATATACTCTTTGGTCTTTTCTGTAAGAAGCTCGGATTTTTGCGTCAAAATTTTCTCGCAACGCTCCTGTACCATGCTTTGTAGCGAACTTCCAAATAATTCAATATCGTCTTTTTTGTTTTTTATCCCCTTTGATTTTATCAGTTGAACCAATGCATCGGTATTGATTGTGTCTGATAAATATCGGGTAAACTCATCGATAGAATCATTTGAAAGGCGAGATATTTCATCTCGAACATCATTCTTTCGCTTGTCGTTGTCTTTTATACGAGACAACTCGTTTTTGTCAATTTCGGCAAGTAAATCCACATATTTTTCACGCTCGGCAACAATTCCTTCGTATTTTTGAATTTCGCTTATAAGATTTGGCTTTCGAGATTCAACGTAGTTACGAACAAATTTTTTTGCTTTCTCGTTTATAATAGCGGGTAAAGACTCAAGAATTTCTGTTAAAGCGGTGTTAAAAGGTGAACATATATCTGGAATGTCTATCGTATATGCAAAGAAACGAGAGCGTAGCTCCTCAAACCCATTATTCGCATAAGTATAACCTGATAAATTTTTTCTATCATTCCAATATCCATCCGGAAGTGTTTTAAGAAGATTTGCACATCCTACATCGAGTATTT
>JBJERI010000056.1:0-3580 GCA_051882195.1 Ruminiclostridium sp.
GCGAGTAGCCCCCTTACAACCAACTTACAAAAACAACAAACACAAAAACGAGGGGAAAAAAGGGGGCGAGCAGCCCCCTTAATACCAAGCAATAATCAGTCAACGTTAATTGTGCACACGTCGTATCCGAAATACTTGTTGGAAAGCTCTGCGAAGAAGCCGTCCTTTACCATTTCCTTAAGGGTATTTTCAACCTTGTCACGAAGCTCTGTGTTGCCCTTTAAGAAGCCAACACCGTACTGCTCTGCAACAATGGGCTTTTCGAGGATCGTGTACTTGTCTTCCTGACCCTTGATCTGGTACTTTGCAACGCCGATGTCCATTGCAACAGCGTCAACTGCGCCTGATTCAAGGTCCATAAAGGCTGTGTTGTACTGAGCGCAGGTGAGCAGTTCCTTGAATGTAGCCTTAAGGTCTGCAAATTCCTCGCTGTTCAGCGCATTGAGAGCGGCGGAGTCAGCCTGTGCGGTAACGATTTTGCCTGCAAGCTGTTCTGCTTCCGTAATTCCGTCGGCGGAGCGTACAACGAATACCTGACTGTTGTCCATATAAGGAACAGTCCAGGTGTAGTCGTCCTCACGGCCGTTGATTGTGAAGCCGTTCCAGATGCAGCTGATTGAGCCTGATGAAAGCTCAAGGTCCTTGCTGTCCCAGTCGATTGGCTGAAGCTTTACTTCCATGCCCATTCTCTTTGCACATTCGGTAGCCATTTCAATGTCAAAGCCTGTGTAGCTGCCGTCCTCCGCAACATATCCGTATGGGGGGAAATCCTGGTCAAAGCCTACTGTAAAAACGTTTGCTTTCTGCTCGCCGCAAGCGGTAAGCATACCTGTCAGCATTGCTCCCGCAAGAGCTGCCGCTAAAATCTTCTTAAGTTTCATTTTGATTATCCTTTCTTTTTTACCTTTTCATATAGCTCAATGTTATCACAGTAATCGAATAAAGTCAAGGGTTTTTTGAAAGGTATAAATTTTTTCCCGAATTTTGTCGATTGAAATATTCATAAATATTGGCAATTGGGTTGAAAATTCCTTTTAAGGGGTATATAATATTTTTAAAAGGTGTAATTTTTTGGAGAAAGATTTTTATGGACAAGCTCAGAGAAATTGACGAAAAGACCCTCGCCATGCTGAAAGGCATTGCCGCAATGTTCGGCGGCGCTTTATTGTATGAAATAAACGGCGAAAGCTATATCCCTTTAACCGTCTGCGGAAAGGTTCACGGCTGCGGCAGGGACGGACTTTTTTCCGAAAAGGACAGAGAAAGCCTTGTCGAAGCCTCAACAATGGGCTGCCGTGTGGCGTACCTTACGGACAGCAAAGCAATGTTAAAAATATCCGCTCTGGACATAAAGGACAGGTCTGTTTTTCTTGGAGTGCCTATTGACGAAAAGCCCCATTCCTCCCAGCTTGACGAGAACATTGTTTTAAAGGGCAGACTTGAAATTGCCCTCAGAAATACATACGACCTTGTATATGAAATAAACCCTGTTGACAACAGCTCCTACCGCCTTAAAAGCAGCGACGACGGCGTTGTTATAAGCAAGGTTGACACCTGCTTTTCAAAATGTGTTTCCGACGGAGCGGAAAACCTTGTCCATAAGGATTACAGACAGCTTTACCTTGACATAATGAACGACCGCTATTTCAAAAAGCACATAAAATCCGCCGAGGACAGCATTTATTTTGAAATCCCACGCAAATTCGGCGGCGAAAAATACTGCTGGTTTTCCTATTTAATAAAGAAAACGGACTGGGCGGAGGATTCCTACCTGATGTTCATCAAAAACATTGACAAAGAGAAAAACGCCACTGTCCGCTATCAGCAGCTTAACGAAATCTGCAAATTCGTGGTTGAACAGACCTACCGTGACGTTTACGTCGTTGACCTTGAATCGGGACAATTCCTGCGCTACTGCACCAACGGAAAAACCGTTTCCAACCTTGAAGAAAGCCGCAGCTACGACAAGGCTATTGCCAATCTGGAAAAGTACGTTTACCCCGAAGACATTGACCTGTGGCACAGCAGCGTTGAGCGCAGCGCCATTGCGGAAAATCTCCTGCACAAGCAGGAAACCACCGTCTGCATACGCTTCAAAGACGACATGAAATCCTACTGGAGAGAGCTTAGCTGCCGCTATCTTGACAAGGAAAAGGGACTTGTGCTGTGCATGGTAAAGGACATTACCGACAGAGTGCTTGCGGACAGAGAGGCGGAGGCAAGGCTCCGTGACGCTCTTCACCGTGCAAAAACTGCCAGCAAGGCCAAAAGCGACTTTATGAATCACATTTCCCACGATATAAGAACGCCTATGGAGGCAATTGTGGGAATGACCGACCTTACCCTTATGCACGCCAAAAACCCCTCCATGGTTAAAGACGGACTTAACGAAATAAACGGCTTTATGCGCTATCTCCTTTCCCAGGTGGACAATATAATCGAGTTTTCCAGGGCGGAAAGCGGTAAATTCAACCTTGACCCAAAGGCATTCAATCTCCGTGAGCTTTGCGGCGATATAAGCTCCATTATCAGATTACAAGCTGCATATAACGGCATAAGATATACTGATAGTATATCGGAAAACATTCACGATTACTATATCGGAGACAGTATGCGCATAAGGCAAATACTGATGAATCTTATCTCAAACTCCCTTAAATACACCTCAAAGGGCGGCAATATCAGTCTGCGGGTCAATGAAACCAAAGACGAAAACGGCACAGAGGTCTACTTCTCCGTAGTTGATACGGGAATGGGAATGGAGCCGGCGGTTGTGGAGCGTATGCTGAAGCCCTTTGAAAAGGACGCCGACAGAGAGGGCAGCGGACTGGGACTTACGGTGGTAAGCAGTCTTGTAAAGCTTATGAACGGCACTCTTGAAATACACAGCCGCCCCGATATGGGAACGGTTGTTGACATAAGGCTGCCTCTTGAAATTGCGGCGGCGGAGGAAGCTGCGGACATTGCTCCCAAGGAAAGCGAAAATATCCCCATTATGGGCAAGCGTATCCTTCTTGTTGAGGACAACGACGTAAACCGTGAAATCGTGTCGGTAATGCTGCGCATAAGGGGCTTCCGCGTGGATACCGCAATTAACGGCGAAGCGGCGGTAAAGCGTTTTCTGCAAAACAAGGCGGGCTATTATTCGGTTATTCTTATGGATATAAGAATGCCCGTTATGAACGGACTTGAGGCGGCAAGGCGCATTCGCTCCTCAGACCGCCCCGACGCAAAAACCCAGCCCATAATTGCCCTTACTGCCAACGCCTTTGACGAGGACGTGGAGGCAAGCAAGGCGGCAGGAATGAACGGACACATCACAAAGCCCATGCAGCCCGATGAGCTGCTCAAAGAGCTGAAAAAGGTAATAAGATAGGGCGAGAAAGGGGCAAGCCCCTTTTCAAACCCCGTTTTGTGTTTGTTTTGGTTTATATATGGTTATGAGGGGACTGCTTGCCCCCATTTTTTACCTCTCGTTTTTGTGTTTGTTGTTTTAGTAAGTTGATTGTAAGGGGGCGAGCAGCCCCCCCCTTTTCAACCAACATAAAAACAAAAACAACCACCAAGCACCAACAGAATA
>JBJERI010000057.1:0-3554 GCA_051882195.1 Ruminiclostridium sp.
AGAACGTGATAAGCAAGGCGCTGAGCGGTTTTCATGCCGATTCCGGGAAGCTTTGCAAACTGCTCCGCCGCCTGAAGCAAGGGTAATGGATTATAATCGGGCATGGTCTATTAAAAAATTCCGGGGAGGGAAACGCCGCCTGTTACCTTTTCCATTTCCTTTGCGGACTCGTCGTCAACCTTTGTAAGGATTGCGTTTACGCCTGCAATGATAATGTCCTGAAGATCCTCGGGGTTTTCCTTGTCAATACATTCGGGGTTGATTTTAACGGACTTAAGCACTCTGCCGCCTGTCATTGTAAGCTCGATCATGCCCCCTGCCGCAGAGGTGGAAAATTCCTGCTGTTCAAGCTCAGCCTGTACTGCCTGAATGTCCTCCTGCATTTTCTGCGCCTGACGAATCATCTGATTCATATTTGCAGCGCCCTTGTTCTGATATTCCTGTGGTAATCTTGCTTTCATAATAAAATTCCTTTCTATGGGTAATTCTGTTATTATTTTCTTTTTATTGTAACTCCCTGCTCCTTTGCAAAAGCAAGAAAGCTTTCAATCCTGTTTTCCTCCTGCTGTGCAGGAGCTTCCTCTGCTGAAAGCACAACGGCATAGCTTTTTCCAAGCGTCTTTTCAATTGCGTTTTTCAGCTTTTCATTGTTTTCGGGCTGGGACAAAATGTCCTTAACCGACAAGCTGCCCTGTACAAGTATTGCGTTGCCCGAATAAAAGCCGCGGCTGTTTTCAATAAGTCCTGCAAGGGAGGGGGGCAGACTGTCGATTATCTCAACCCAGTTTGTTACGGGCTGCAAGCCTGTTTCGGGCTGTTCGTCAAGGGGAGGTGTTTCCTCGGGTGCGGCTGTGGCTATCTCGGCAGGAGGTATTTCCATATCCTGCGGCGCTGTTTCCGCAACCGGCGGCATTTCCGCCATAACCTGTCTTTCGTAAGCGGGACTTGCAGGAAGCTGTCCGTCAAGAGCCTTTTTCACAAGACCTTCAAGGCTGTCCATTCGCACCGTAAGAGAGGTCACGTCCGAATCAAGCTTGGGTGTGCAGAGCCTTATGGCAGTCATTTCAGCCTGAATTTTCCTCTGTGAAGAACCGCCCATTTTTCCAAGGCAGTCCGTAAGTATATCAATGCAGCGCATTATAAGCGCCAGTCCATAGCCGTTTTCAAGCTGAGCCTTGTACTGCTCCAGCTCGTCCGGGAGGGCTCTTATAAGCTTGCTGTCGGGGGTAACGCTAAGCAGCATAAGGGTTCTGTAATGCTCGATAAGCTCTGTGACAAACCGTGACAAATCCTTGCTTTGCTGATAAAGTCCGTCTATTACCCCAAGAGCCTTTGAGGGATTTTTTTCAAGGACAGCGTCGGTAAATGCGAAAAGGTGTTCCTTTCCCGCAACACCTGCACATTCCTTTACCACCTGCACCGTAACCTTTTCGCTTACGGAAATGCACTGGTCAAGGAGAGAAAGAGCGTCACGCATACCGCCGTCGGAAATTCTCGAAATGAGATAAGCGGCGTCCTTTTGGAGAGTGACTTTCTCCTGCTCCGCCACCCACATAAGCCGCTCTGCGCTTTCGTCAAGGTCAATGCGCCTGAATTCAAAGCGCTGACACCGTGAAAGGATTGTTGCGGGGACTTTATGGATCTCCGTTGTGGCAAGAATAAACACAACGTGCTCGGGAGGCTCTTCAATGGTCTTCAGCAGCGCATTGAATGCCGCAATAGACAGCATATGAACCTCGTCTATAATGTAAACACGGTATTTGCAGTTTATGGGGGCGTACATTACCTCGTCACGGAGGGCTCTTACATCGTCAACGCCGTTGTTTGATGCAGCGTCAATTTCGTATATATCCGATGCGTTGCCGTCAATTAGCTTACAAGCCTCACATTCAAGACAGGGGTTTCCGTCAACGGGGTGGAGGCAGTTTACCGCCTTTGCAAGAATTTTTGCACAGGAGGTTTTGCCTGTTCCTCTGGAGCCTGTGAAAAGGTAGGCGTGAGCCACCTGACCTGTTTTCAGCTGATTTGTCAGGGTGGTGGTTATATGCTGTTGTGAAATAACGTCCCGAAAGGTTTTGGGACGGTATTTTCGGTAAAGTGCAAGGTACATATACTCCTCCGCCTGATTTGAAAATAGGCGTGCAGCCGAAACCGAAGCACACCTATAAATAGTACAAAGCCCTTAATTATGAGCGTAAGCTTGCTGCGGCACAAGATAAAATCCACTTAATGCTGCTCGGTTCCCCGCCTGACATGGTTCATGGCATACCCTTGCACAGGGTTTACGCCCATAATTTAAGGCTCTGCTTTTATTCTACCGCAAATATTCCTGAATGCGGTATAGAATCATTATACCCTATAATGAGAAAAAAATCAAGAGTTTTTTTATGGAGATACAATTTAATATATTTATTGCATTACACCTATTTTTATGATATAATAATAAAAAATGTCGGGGGTAAAATTATGGCTGTAAAGAAAAACAACAAGGTAGTTCTGATAATCTGTGCGGTTGTGCTTCTCATTGCCTTTATTTTTGTGGGCATTAACAAGTTTTCCGCATACGACTATATGCCCATAAGCGATTCAACAGGTCTTGGCAGGTTTGAAAACAGGGAATACATTTCCGAAAAGCTGGGCTTTAAAATAGACTTTCACGGCTCTTGGATAACACGAAACGAAGACGAGGTTGTAAGCGACTTTGATTCCTCCGAAAAGGCGCAGTACGACAAGGACAGAGCGGCAGGCTTTTACCACATTTTAAGAGCGGATACGCCCAATGCCACCGCTTACCTTGACGCAGAGAAAAACGCAGACGTAAGCCCGGAGGATTTTTCGGCGGATTATTTCAACCAAAACTACGCTGAAAGCTATAAGGCTTATTACGACGATTTGTACGGCGTAAGCTCCGAATACAGCACAATAAAGGCGGAGGAAATTCCTCTCGGCGGCAGAAAGATAATGTACTACATCTATGCCTACAACGTAAACGGAAATATAGGCGGTTATATTGAGGCGATGTTTGAGGGCGGCGGCTGTCTTGTAAGCGTTTACGCTTATTTTGAGGGGCAGAAGGGCGCAGATGACGCAATGAATCTGATTTTACATAAGATTTCGGCAGTCTGACAAAAAATCGCAGCGTTAAATTGTGCATTATTCCGCTTGACATTAACGGGGAATTATGCTAAAGTAACAGTATATTATAACCGATGAGCAAGGATAGTACCTCATTCAGAGCAATCACAGAGAGCTGTCGGCAGGTGCAAGACAGTATTGCGGTATGGGAGAATGGGCTTGCGAGGGCAAACCGAGGGCTTGCGAAACCGTGAGCATTAGGGGCGACGGGTCCTACCGTTATATGGGAAAGCGCATGATAGTGCGTGAAAGAGTGCGTCTGTTGACGAATTTAGGTGGTACCGCAGGATTATCTCCTGTCCTATTTATAGGACGGGAGTTTTTGTTTATATACCCCTCACCCTTTCAAAATCAAAATAATCGGGCAAAAGCCCCATTGGAAAGGAATTTACTATGGAAAAGAACATCCCCTACAAGAC
>JBJERI010000058.1:0-3533 GCA_051882195.1 Ruminiclostridium sp.
TGCTCAACGCCGTAAATTTTTCGGCGGTTATTGTGTTTGTTTACGTTTTTGCTGTTGATATTATTTCAAAATTGTGTTATGATAAAGTGTAATGCAATAAATGAAAAGGAATTTTAAAATGTACAAAGACCAGCTTGATAAAATACTTTTAAAGGTGCAGAAGCCCTCACGCTATATCGGCGGAGAAATGGGCTCCGTTACCAAAAACAAGGAAGATGTAAGCGTCAGATTTGC
This sequence comes from Ruminiclostridium sp., assembly GCA_051882195.1. Classification (GTDB taxonomy): domain Bacteria; phylum Bacillota; class Clostridia; order Oscillospirales; family Ruminococcaceae; genus Ruminiclostridium_E. Next base: position 235 of record JBJERI010000058.1, read on the forward strand.
TTTCTGCTTTCCCGATACCTACGATGTGGGAATGTCACATCTTGGAATGAAAATACTTTATTCCCTGACAAATAATGTTGACCGCTACTGGTGCGAGCGTGTGTTTATGCCTATGCCCGATATGGAGGAGCAGATGCGCAAAAACAACATTCTCCTTTACGGACTGGAAAGTCTTGAGCCAATAAAAGATTTTGACTTTATCGGCTTTACTCTCCAGTACGAGCTTAGCTACACCAACGTGCTTGAAATGCTCGACCTTGCGGGAGTGCCTGTTTTTGCAAAGGACCGCCACAGCCTTTCTCCCATAGTTATGGCGGGAGGTCCCTGCACCTGCAATGCAGAGCCATTGTGCGACTTTATCGACTTGTTTGTTCTTGGAGAGGGCGAGGAGGTCAACCTTGAGCTTATGGAGCTTTACGAGCGCTTTAAGGCCGAGGGAAAGAGCAAGGAGGAGTTTCTCATTGCCGCCGCACAGATTGAGGGAATTTACGTCCCCAGCCTTTACGATGTTTCATATAACGAGGACGGCACAGTTAAGGAAATAAAGCCCTTGCACAATGCACCTGCAAAGGTAAAAAAGCGCATTGTAAAGGACTTCGACAAGGTTTATTACCCTGAAACCTTTGTTGTGCCTTTCTCCGAAATTGTTCACGACAGAGTTATTGTGGAGGTGCTGCGAGGCTGTATCCGAGGCTGCCGCTTCTGTCAGGCAGGATTTTTATACAGACCCTTCCGTGAGAAAAGTCAGGATACTATATATAATGAAACAAAATGTTTATGCGAAAGCACGGGCTACGACGAGGTTTCCTTGTCTTCTCTCAGCACCAGCGATTACAGCGAAATTGAACAGCTTTTGCAGAAGCTCACATCATACACTAACAGCAGCGGCGTTAACCTTGCTTTGCCCTCACTCCGTGTGGATAAGTTCAGCGAGGAGGTTGTAAATCAGATAAAGAGCGTACGCAAAAGCGGTCTGACCTTCGCTCCCGAAGCAGGTACACAGCGGCTCCGTGACGTTATCAACAAAAACGTTACCGAAGAAAACGTCCTTGAAAGCTGCCGCATTGCCTTTGAGGGAGGATATACAACGGTTAAGCTGTACTTTATGTGCGGCTTGCCCACTGAAACTCTTGAGGATATTGCAGGCATAAAGGACCTTGCAGACAAGATTGTTGACCTTTACTATTCAATCCCCAACCGCAAAAAGGGCGGAAAAGGAATACAGATCTCAATTTCACTTTCAACCTTTATCCCCAAGCCCTTTACTCCATTCCAGTTTGAGCCACAGCCTACAAAGGAAGAAATTGACGAGCGTCAGAAATATCTCCTTGATATTGTAAATTCACGGAAAATCAATGTAAGCTGGTCCAGATACGAAACCACCATTCTTGAAGCAGTTCTTGCAAGAGGGGACAGGAAAATCGGAAGGGTGATTTACGAGGCGTGGAAAAATGGCTGCAAGTTAGACGGCTGGATGGAATATTTCAACTTTGAAGCCTGGAAAAAAGCCTTTGAGGACTGCGGAATAGATATGGCGTTTTACGCAAACCGCCGCCGTTCATACGACGAAATTCTGCCGTGGAGCCATATGGATATTCTTGTTTCTCCCGAATTTTTCATTCGTGAAAACAAAAAGGCTCACGAGGGTACAGCAACGCCAAACTGCCGTGAAAAATGCAGCGGCTGCGGCGTAAACAAATGTGTGGGAGGTGCCTGCTTTGAGTAATACCAGCGTAAGAGTTTTCTTCTCCAAAACGGGACGTGCCAAGTACATTTCCCACCTTGACCTTTACCGCCTTTTCCAGCGTGCAACAAGACGTGCAAAGCTGCCAATATGGATGACCGAGGGCTTTAATCCCCACACCTACATTACTTTTGCACTGCCTTTATCTCTTGGCACAGAGGGAATGTGCGAGTGCCTTGACACAAAGGTTACGGAGGACATTTCCTTTGAGGAAATCAAGGACAGGCTTTCTAAGGCGCTTCCCGAGGATATAAAAATAATCGATGTATGCGAGCCGGTAAACAAGCACACCGAAATTGAAAAGGCGCTGTACGAAATAGAAACCGATGAGGATATGGACAAACTTAAGGCGTTTTTTGACCGTGAAACCATTATTACCGAGAAGAAAACCAAAAAGGGAATAACCGAAATCGACCTTAAGCCTTATATTGAAATAGTATCGGCGGAGAACGGAAAAATTCAGATGAAGCTTCCTGCGGGAGTTGATGTGAATATTAACCCCAACCTTGTTTTTGAGGCTTACGAAAAGCTGAATAGCTGCGAAATAGGGAAGCTTAACATTAAACGTACTGCAATTTTCTGCAAAAACGGGGAAAAATTCAGATAAATATTATTTTTTATGGGAAAATTCGCAAAAAACACTTGATTTTCCTTTACAAAGATGATATAATATTAAAGCATTTAGTATCCGTTGTGTAATTATGCCTTCTTTCAGGCGGCACAATGTGAGTAATGCCCAACAAAAAAGTTGAACATTAAGAGGACAGTCCGCTGCGTTAAAACCGTCAAGACGGCGGTTTCTTGCCGATAAAAGGTATCGGTATTGTAACAGTATAACGTAAGAATGTCTGCAAACCAGGAGGAAAAAACATGGATGCACTCAAAATCATCGCACAGGACAGCATGAAGAAGGGAATGCCTGTTGTAAACGTAGGCGACCTTGTAAAGGTTCACGTTAAGATTACAGAAGGCGACAAGTCCAGAATTCAGGTATTCGAGGGAACAGTTATCGCAAAGAAGCACGGCGGTATCTCTGAAACTTTCACAGTAAGAAGAGTTGCTCACGGCTGCGGCGTAGAAAGAGTATTCCCCGTACATTCACCTGCTGTTGACAAGGTAGAAGTTGTCAGAGAAGGTGTTGTTCGCAGAGCTAAGCTGTATTATCTGCGTGATAGAGTTGGTAAGGCTGCTAAGGTTAAGTCCAAGTACAACTAATAGCCTGACTCCTAATAAGTTGAGTGGTAACGAACTTTTTTAAGTTCGTTATTACTGCAATTTATGGCTTTCACGGAAAACGGAAAGGCACATTATGTCAGAAAATCAGAACAATTTAAATGAAAATAATAACGAAATACAGTCTGATGAAACTGCGGTAAGTACAAAATCCTCCTTTATGAACGAGGCTTTTGACTGGGTCGAAAGCATTATTATCGCCGTAATCGCTATTATTCTTATATTTACTTTTTTGGTGAGAGTAACCTCGGTTGACGGCTCGTCAATGTATCCTACCCTTGTGGATCAGGAAAGACTGCTGGTAACCGATTTGTTTTATTCA
>JBJERI010000059.1:0-3517 GCA_051882195.1 Ruminiclostridium sp.
TGACCGTGGAATTTACCACTACTCTGGGAGCGGAGGGAAATCTTCCTGCAGGAGAAATAAACAGCTTTTTAGACCCTGTGCCCTTTGTGGATTCCGTTTACAATCCCGAGCCTGCCTACGGCGGAAGAAGCATAGAGGAATTTTCAGTATGTGCCGCACGGGGAGCAGACAAGGTGCGTACATTGGAACGGTGCATTTCGGAAAGCGACTTTGAAACCGCCGCTCGCAATGCGGACAGCACCATTGCACGGGCAAAATGCCGAAGCGCAGACGGCAGGGTGCGGCTTACTCTGCTTACACGCAGCAGAGATATTCCGCTGTTCAGGCTGGCAAGACAGAATGTTCTTAATGCAATACTTCCCGCTATGCCCTTTTATTTGCAGAGAAAACCGGAAGTAAATCAGGCGGCTTATGTGGAAATTGAAGTCACCGCACACGTTGTTTCGGACGGAAAGGCTTTTCCTCAGACAATACAGAACGATATACGGAACAGGCTGGAAAAATTTCTTGACCCCGTAAACGGGAACACAGCCGAAAACGGCTTTGAAATAGGCGAATACCCAAGCCCCGAAAGCGTTGCCGCCGTAATTCTTTCGTCAAAGCATATCCTGTCCGCAGACAGAGTACAGCTGCTTTGCAGATATAGGGGAAGCGTTTTTGATTACAGTCAGATTTCCTCAGAAATAGAGGACGGAGTGCCCGTCTGCGGCAATACCGCAATATACATTACCGAGAAAAACGAGCTTTAAAGGAGTGAATTAAATGCTGGAGCTGCCCGAGATAAAATCAGGTGATTTTGAAGAAACCCTGGACAGACTGAAAAAACAGATTCCCTCTCTGTGTCCCGAATGGTACAGCACAGGCGAAAGCAGTCCCGGCATAATGCTGCTTGAGCTGCTGACCTACATTTCGCTGCAGCAGCGTGACAGTATGAACAAAATAGGCGGAAAAGCCCTGTTCAATCTTGGAAAGCTGCTGGGCTATACTCCCGAAAAGCTGTCGCCTGCATACGCTCTTGCGGAGCTTTCCCGAGCCTTGCCAAAGGGCGGAAAGCTGCGGATAGACAATATGGTTTTTGAAACTCTGCGTGACTTTTCACCAAGCGGAAAGCAGATTGCGATGCTTGGCCGCTGCAATGAACAGGGCGGGCTGATACCCCTTAATCACGGGGTTGAAGCTATACGTCTTTTTTCGGAAACGGACAGCTTTGTTATGGGCTTTGACAAGCCCGTTGAGGACGGAGTAGAAATGCGGCTTGCCCTTTGCTTTAACAATCAGGGCAGAAAAATTCCCGAAAACATTGATCGTGCTTCTTGGGGAGATATTGTGCGGTGGCAGTATTACAGCAAGGACGGCTGGAAGGATGTGGAGCTTATTTCGGACAGTACCCTGTCCTGCTTCCGTACAGGAGAGCTTGTTTTCCACCTGAAGGGTCATTCAGCCCTTGACGGAGTATATCCCATACGCTGTATTGCAGACCCTCTGCGCTTCGACCTGCTGCCGCTGCTTAAGGGCGTTTACACCGATTCCTGCCCTGTGCGGCAGACCGACACAAAATGCGATTGCGTTTACTTTGACATAAATTCATTTGAAAGCAACAGAATGGTGTTTTCAAACGCTCTTGCCGAAAGCGGCGTGTTCCGTCTGTTTGTAAATACGGAATTAGGCTGGTGCAATGCGGAAGATATGAATATTGCTTTTGACGTGGTAAAGGAGCAGGAGCATTTCCGTCTTGCTACCTCGTCAAGAAAGGAGCTTGCACAGCTGTTTTCAGCCCTTGACGGGTCGGAGGTGCTTATGCTGGTTATGTACGAGCAGGCATTTCTCCGTGATTTTACCTGCTTCAGCTCCGACGGCAGCGCAAATCAGAATATACCGCTTAATTTTGACAGCGTTTTTGCAGAGGAATTACAGCTTATGACCGCACGGGAGCAGGACGGAGTTTTTTTCTGGAGCAGATGGCGCAATTCGGATAAGCTGTCTGTTGAAGCACCCGAAAGTCATTGCTTCGCCGTTGATTCCCAAAGGGGCAATATCATTTTCGGTGACGGACTTCACGGGGCTGTACCGCCTGCCTGCGGCAGAAAAAACATTATGCTGACTGCGCTGCGCCTGACGAGAGGAGCAGGCGGAAATATTTCTCCCTGTACCGCTGAATACGGCGAAAGCAAAGCGGAAATTGTTTCCCCGGCACAGGGCGGCAAAAATGACGATACTCCCGACAGCTTTTTTGCACGGGTAATTTCCGCTCCCAAATCGGGTACGCTGCTTACTTTTTCCGACTACGAAAAGGCTGCGCTGGAAACCGAGGGGGTTATTCTGAAATCGGCCCAGGCGTACTGCACAAAAGACAGATCGGGAAAAATAAAGCCAAACGAAATAACCGTACTGATTGAACCGCAGACAAGCCGTTCCGACAAAAACTTTGAGGGGCTTGAGTGGATAATCGATGCAGTAAAGCATCATCTGAATGAGCTGCGTACCATAAACACGGGCATAACCGTACTGTTCCCGAAATATATCCCAGTAAGCGTGGCGCTCAGCTTTGAGGGAACAGGCTTTTCTTCCGATTCGGAGCGGGAAGCAGAGGAATGTATCAGGGAATATTTCCGCGAAAACTGCGGAGGAACAATAGACGTGGCAAGGCTTACAAAGCAGCTTTCCATGCTGACCTCTGTAAGCTCGGTTCATTCGCTGGAGTTTTCGGAGCCTGCAATAAACGGCAAATTCACAGCGCCCGAGGGCAGCAGAATATATCTCGGAAGCTGTAATATTTACTGCGTCAACAGAAGATAGGGGCGAGCATTTTGAACGATAAATATTATCTGTTCACAGGGGACATTGACTTATCGGAATGTCATCTTGTGAACGTTACAACCGAAAAAAACGCTGACGGCGAAATGTTGTTCGGCAAGGGCGGAATTATGATTTCCCCTTGTCTTGACAGCGGCGAAAAGGGCACGGTGTGGGATAAAGCAGAAATTGTTTATCCCACATCGCAAAATGGCTATTTCTGCTTTACCGCCTTTTCCTCCGACAGTATGTATGCGGAAGTGGGGGGACAGAAAACGCCTGTCAGCCGTATTCTGGAGGACATTGCTTCCGGACGTCAGCTGTCCGAATTTGATTCGGATATTACCGCTGTGCGGTTTATAAATCCAGATAACGCTCCGCTCCATGGGCTTAAAGGGCGATACCTTTGGTTTATTGCAGAGGCATTTCCCGAAAAAGACGGCGCAATTGCAATAAGCAGCATAAAAATAAGATATCCGCATATATCCCTTATGAACGCATTGCCCGAAATTATACGGCGGACGGACAACGGCAATCTTGCTTCAATGCTGGCGCTGTACAAAACGGTGTTCGATAAGCTTGACAGCAGGATAGTGAATTTTGACGACGAGCTGGACATTGACCTTGCTCAGGGCGAGGCGCTTAAGCGGCTTGTTTCATGGCAGGGAGTGCCTGTTTCGGATATATGGGGAGAGGAAATCCTCCGCAGGGTTACACGGGAATC
>JBJERI010000060.1:0-3497 GCA_051882195.1 Ruminiclostridium sp.
ACGGACTCTCTTTCGGAAGCGCTTATATTTTTACAAATGACGATCCGCAGATTATTTTTAAGAATACCGACGGCAGCAAGGAATTCAGAATAAAAGCGTGCATTTCTCCGTTTACCAGCATAGCCGCTTTGGATTCAATAAAAAATTTATTGTCAGAAGCTGACTCTTTAAGAGAAAAATTAGATATTGCTCTTGAGGAAAATAAAAATTTGACCGCTGAGAATACCGGTATTTCCGATGAAAACAAAAAAATATCGGATGAGAATGGAATTCTGTCCGAAAACAATAAAAAGCTGTCAGATGAAAAAACAGCGCTGGAGGCTGACTGCCGTCTTAAAAATTTAAGCGTCGAGGCGCTGAATAAGGATTGCTCGGCTGTTAAGCAAACCGTAGATAAATACAGTAATATTGCCGAAAAGCTCTTTTGCTCAAAGGGAAAAACAGGATGGAAGTATGCTGTAAGATGCGCCGTTAAGAAAGGCTTATTCGCTGCCGGCGCAAATGTTAAGGCAATTAGGAAAATCAGAAAAAGCGGAGGCTTTGACGTACTCTATTATTGCGAAAAAAACAGAGATGTGCTTGAAAAGGGTATGGACCCTCTTGTTCATTTTATCTGGTTCGGTGGATACGAGGGAAGAAATCCGTCGTCAAAATTCAATGCTTCAAAGTATCTGAGTAGTTATGACGATGTCAGAAAAAGCGGAATTAACCCTTACGTCCATTATTTGCTTTATGGAGAAAAAGAACACAGAAATCCCTTTGCGAAAAAAACCAGCTCTGCTCCAATAAAGAATATTTTGCCCGCATCCGATAAGAAGGCTTTTGTTAAGGAAACGATTGTAGCGGATGAACCCAAGGATATCAAAGCTGACCTGATTGCAGAAAACAGCCGCGCATTGAGAAAAAAGGATATTTCTGTAAACGGAAACCCGCTTGTTTCCATCATTATAATCAATCATAACGGCTTAAAAAATCTAAAAACTCTTTTCACTTCCTTCAGAGAGAAAGACTTTTACAGCAATTTCGAGATAATTTTTGTTGATAACGCTTCGACTGACAATTCCATTGAATATGTCAAAAGCTTAAAGGAATACAAAACGACAATTATCAGAAACAGCGTAAACGAAAGCTTTTCAAAAGCAAATAATCAAGGCATACAAGCTGCGTCGGGTGAATATGTGCTTTTCCTTAACAATGATTTGGAAGTTACTGATTTTTGGCTTGACTGTCTTATTCATACTGCGCAGCAGAATGCCGACTGCGGCGCAGTAGGTTCAAGACTTGTTTATCCTTATATTCCCAAGGATTTTATCAATCACAATAAATCGTTTAAAATTCAGCATATGGGTATAGTCTATGAAAATTCTGCTTTTGAAGATCGGCATTTTATCCGCCCCGTCAACTATAAAAACGGATGCGAGCCTTTTCTTTCAAATCTTGGAGGCGATGAGCCGTATGAAATTTCAGGTGTAACCGCAGCCTGTATGCTGGTAAAAAAATCGGTAATTGAGGCTGTGGGCGGTTTTGATGAAGAATATGTTTACGGATATGAGGACTGTGATTTAAACCTTGAAATTTATCGTAAGGGCTACAAGAATTATCTTTGCCCCTGCTCACTGCTATTTCATTACGAATTCGGAACTCAGAACAACAGCTCAAGAGAAGAAATAGTGAAACGCAGAACAAACAATATTCATCATTTTATGTCAAAATGGCAGGGATATATCCGTAATATGATGTGGAAAGACAAGCTTTCCGATACGTCGTTTTTTATCGGAAGCGATAATCCTCTTACAGTTGCTGTGGTAGTAACGGACGATGATCCGGGAACTTCTGCCGGTGATTACTTTACCGGAATGGAGCTATGCACGGCGCTGCAAAGAAGGGGCTGCAGAACTAAGTTCCTTGCATTAAAGAAGGATAACTGCTATGATGTGGGACAAGAGACGGATGTGCTTATTTCGCTGCTGGAAAAATTTGATTTAAATCAGATGTACAATTATTCTCCTATGCTTGTAACAATTGCATGGGCGCGCAATTGGTTTGACCGCTGGTGCAAGCTGCCGTATATAAATAATTTCACGTATATTTTTGCGTCAAGCGTTACGGCTTGCGATTATATGAAGAATATTCTTAATCGTGATATCGAGCTCTTCCCTATTGCTACCAACGACAGGCGGTTTAATAATTATAACGTTGATAGGGATAATAAATCGCCTTTTTATTCGGATTATGTTTTTACTGGCAGCTACTGGGGCGCTCCGAGAGAAATAATTGATATTATCGAGCCGTCTGAAATACCGTTCGATTTTAAAATATTCGGCGCCAACTGGGATAAAATACCCAAATTTCGTAAGCATTACAAGGGATTTGTCAATTACGTCGAGATGCCTGATATATATAGGAATACCCGAATTGTCGTTGATGACGCAAATCATGTTACAAAGCCATACGGAGCGGTTAACAGCCGTGTGTTTGACGCATTGGCCGCAGGGCGTCTTGTAGTTACAAACGGTACAATAGGCGCAAAAGAAACCTTTGAGGGTCTTCTTCCTTCGTTTGAAACAAAAGAGGAATTCGAGGCTCTTATCAATAAATACCTATCTGACCAAGACGCTTATAATAAGCGTGTTAACGAGCTTCGTGAGTTTGTTCTCAAAAACCACACATACGACATCAGGGCAAAACAGCTGATTGAGTTCTTGAAGAAAAAGCTTTTTCCAAATGAAAAAAAATTAGCTTTAATGATACCGGTGCCGAAATATGAAGAGGCTGAATCATGGGGAGATTATCATTTTGCTGTGGCAATGAAAAAGCAGTTTGAAAGAAAAGGATTTACTGCGGAAATCAGAATTCTACCTGAATGGGATATGCCCTTCGATGGAAAATATGTGATTGTTCTGAGAGGTCTCAGCATATACGAGCCAAAGAAGCAGCATTTAAACATTATGTGGAATATTTCGCATCCTGACGATATCCCTTTATCGGAATATGAAAAGTATGATAAGGTTTATGTTTCTTCGGAAAAATGGACGGAACATTTGAAAATGCAGCTTCGTACCGATGTGGAGACGCTTATGCAGTGTACAGACGAGGAAGTATTCTGTCCTCCTGTAAAAAATGAGCATAAGCATCAGCTTCTTTTTGTAGGAAACTCCAGAAAGGTATTCCGCAAGATAATTAAGGATCTTCTTCCGACCCCTTACAGCCTTTCCGTTTACGGAACAAACTGGGAGAAATATATAGACTCTGCCTATATTAAAGGGAAGAATATTCCGAATAAAGAGCTGAGTGCGGAATATGGCAGCTGTGATATACTGCTGAACGACCATTGGGACGATATGCGTGAAAAAGGTTTTGTTTCAAACAGAATTTATGACGGATTAGCTTCAGGAGCATTTATAATTACAGACGAGATAGACGGAATGGACGATGAACTGAATAAGTGCGTTGCTTTCTATAAGGATAGAAATGATCTTGCGGAGAAGGTCAAGTAT
>JBJERI010000061.1:0-3494 GCA_051882195.1 Ruminiclostridium sp.
ATAAAATATAGCACTAACCGAAAGGAGAATTACCATGGACGAACTGGAATTTGTAGAAAACACAAACTGTCCCGCTGACGGCTGCCGCAGAACTGCAGAAAATAACTTTGTTGTAACAGCGCCGCTGGAGGTTAGACCTGTTGTTACAATCGGCGACACAACCACCGTCTGCGCCTCCTGCCCACGCATAAGCTGTGAGCAGATCAACGAGGGCAGAGCCTGCCTGCTGACCCTCGAACAGGAAATCAGAGTTTCTATCCCCATTACCTGCAATGCGGAGGTAAGAAAGGACGATATTACCATTGACTGCGCCCGTTGTCCCCGTGAAGAATAAGCAAGCAAACATCCTTAAATTCGTCTGCCGTAAAAGCAGGCGAATTTTACTTTATATATAGTGTAACAAATCCCCCGTTCCTGCGTATAAACAAGCAAATACACAAAATTGCTTACGGAGGACGTTATGGCAAAGAAGAAAATCAACTCTTACAAGGAATATATGAAAGTAGCCATGGACTATGTTCTTGGCGATATACAGAACATGGATAAGGCGCACTGGGACAACGTGGTCAGGGCACGCTACATGGACGAAAACGCAGACATTAACTACAATGTCAAGGATTTTGCAAATCAGGAGCTTATGGGCAGAACAGGCAACAGCGTTGAAGCCTTTAACCTTATAAGCCGTCTTGACAGAGAGATTGAAAGCGGAACAAGCCCCAGCAAAAAAGCCGCAGCCATTGCGGTAAGACGTGTTGTTGCTCCTATGCTTTACGATATTGCCGAATGTAAGACCTTTGAGGCAGCAGACGCTTTCCGCAGCAAAATTGAGCAGGAATACGAAATTTCTCCAAAGGCGGAAGAGCAGCTTGCCGATATGAAAGCCAGAGCAAGAGCAACTATCGGCGGACTTGACGGCGCTGACCCCAAAACCGCCTCAAAAATAAGCTATCTCAGCAGTAATCAGAAAATCGACCTTATCGCTTCCCTTGTAAACACCTTTTTTGACAGAGAGGCAGGCAACCAGCTTTCCGAAACTCCCGTAATGAGAGAGCTTATGGAAATGGTAAGCAAGGAAGTAAACACCGTTTCCAAATCCATTGCAGGCGAAAAGGGCTATTCCTTCAAGCCAATGGACGACATTGACAAAAAGGATTACGAGTCCCTGAAATCCACCTACAAAAAAATGAACAATTCCGATAAGCAGGGCTTTTCGGTAAGGTCCGCCGCTTTTACGCAGCTCAAGGGCTTTGCCAATATGGGTATCGAACCCAATCTTACTCAGGCAAACCTTGTGCTTGAAAACAATCCCCTTGTTGATATTTCAGCCGAAACCTTCTTTATGAATCAGAAGCTGAATGAACTTTCCTTTACGGAAATCGAATGGGGCGAGGCTACAATTGACCGCATGGTCCGGAGCATTTACACAGACGACGAGCTGAGAAAGCTGAAAAGCGCCGACATTGACCCCGCAATGGGAATTATGGTGGACGGAAAGCCCCTCAGCTTTTACTCAGACAAAGACGACAAGCGCAAAAATCCTCTTGATACCGCAAAGACAAAGTGCGAAATGATCGCAAGAGCACTGGACGGAGCAACCCTCAGCGTAAGCAAGTTTGTTCCCGACGGAAAGGGCGGCTTTGAGGCAGGAACTATTGTTCCCGTAAAAACCGACTTCTCAATGAAAACCGAAAAGCGCTCATTTATGCAGTGGTTAAAGCAGACCTTAGGCTTTGAGCCCTCAATAAAGAGCAGAATCAAGAAGGCAAACGAGGTGGATAAACGGGCGGACGCTCCCGCTCTCCGCTCGACAGAGGCAGAATCCGCAAAAAAGGTTGCGGATAGCATTAAGATGAGAAAGGCGATTGACGCAAACAAGGAGCTTACCAACAAGCTTGACAGCGACTTCTTTGACGATTCCTTCAAAGCGACCTTAGGCGAGGAAAATTATGCAAACAAGCTTAACTTCGCTCTGGGAAAGTCAATGACCTTCACAAACGAAAGCAACCAGAAATCCTTACTGTTCAACCACCTGGACAAGAAACCCCGCCGTGTAAATCTTCTCCTCTGCTACGGCCTTTCAAAGGGCTATTCAATGGAGCAGCTTACTCACGAGGATAACAAGGAGCTCCGCACACAGCTTGGCGCAGAGTTTTTGCAGACCTTCGGTATGCAGACCTATGATGAATTTGCAAAATCAAAGGGTCTTGAACAGGGGGACGAAGCAAGAAAGCAGTACAACAAATACCTCTTAGAGAAGCGTGAAAAGGCTGAAATCTTCTGTGCAGACGCTTATGAAGCGCTGAGAAACATAAAAGTACCCTCAATTGACTGCAACAATCTGTCCGAGGTGGCAGAAAAAGGCATAGCAGTGTCCCGTTTAGGCAATATGACCTGCGACTTTGTGCAGGCGGTTGAAACCCTTACCAAAAACCGCATTGCCCCCACCGACCCCTCAGTTTCCGCAGCAGCGGAAAGATCCGCAAATCTCTACAATTACATTTACTCAAAGACTCTGCCTTTGCAGGAAATCGGAAAGTCAATGAGAACCTTCACAAACCACGTTGCAAGCGAAACCTACGCAACAATGCCAAGCGAGCTTAAATCTAACGAAAAGCTGAATATTCAAAGAGCAGCCGTAGCAAAAACGGTGCTCAATTACCTGGGTCAGCAGCGTGCAAGCACATTTTCCGACATAATGGACAACGACAACCTGAGCAACACCATTACAGGCATAGACCTTACTACGACAAACATGGGAGCAAATTACTCCGACGATGTTTACAGAAATCTCAACGACTTTGTTGCCACAGGAAAAAACAGCCCCGCAATTGACGCAAACACAAAGGAATTATCCATTGCAGACGAGAAAATCAACTATTCCGCAAGCTATACCGCTTCGCAAACCCTGCTTAACAAAAGCGTCAACAAGTACAACGAAGCGGTAAACCGTCTTGGCGATAACGCAAAGCATATGTCCCCATCTGAAATTCACGCCGCAATTATCGAAAAGACAAACAATGATATTGCAGCCACAAAGGAAAGCCGTTCAACGGCAATGAGTGTTGACGAGCTTATGTCCGACCGGCCCGAAAAGAAGGAAAAGGCAGCCGCAAAGGAAAAATCAACCGAAAAGGCTGCGGAAATGGAAGAGGACGTAATTAGCTTTGAGGATATGGTAGGAAAGGAAAAGCCTGAGCCGATTAACGTTCAGCAGAAAAAGGCTCCCGAAATGCACAAGGAAATGGGCGGATTCGGGATTTAAAGGAAAATTGTCCCCCTTTGCGTAAGCAAGGGGGGGATTTTTTTGAGGAAGTTTTCAACATTGAACATTGAGAATGGGGAAAAGTTGAAAACAGCATAATAAAAAGGCGGGTTTGTTCCACCTTTTCTGATTTATACGGTTGTTGCACTTGTTCCGCCGTTCTGATTGTTATGTTATTCCGTCGAAAAACGTGCCAAGAGTGGAATTGCAAAGCAATTCCACAGAGCACCCT
>JBJERI010000062.1:0-3492 GCA_051882195.1 Ruminiclostridium sp.
CATAAATCATTTTGCGGCATAGATTTTTCGGTTATAACACCTGTTGCTTCAAGGGTAGTTCCATACAGCGCTTCCACCGGCTGTACCGCCAAAATTGAATATATAAGCCAAACACCCACAGCAAGTCCGCCCGAAAATAACCCCATAGCAAAGGCTTTGCGCCTTAAAAGCCACAATATTACCGAAATAATCAGCAGGGAAAAGGCGGTAATCAGCAGAAAATCCGTCGGTAAAAAAGAGGCACAAATAAGACCGACAAGGTATGAAAAACCTATTGTGGCTAATTTGCGCTTCATTTTATTTACCGTCCTTATTTATTGTGCCCCATAAACCGTAATTTATGGGGCATATTTGTCAGCAGAGTTCTACGTTCAGCTTTTTGCCGCCAAGCAGGTGGAAATGGAGATGACGGACGGTCTGACCGCCGTGCTCTCCCACGTTTGAAACAATGCGGTAGCCATTGTCAAGGTGATATTCCTCAGCAAGGCGCTTTGCAACAAGCATGATATGACCTACAACAGGGGCGTTTTCCTCTGTCAGCATATCAACGCCCTCAATATGTTCTTTTGGGATTATGAGAATATGAACAGGCGCCATGGGGTTGATGTCCTTGAATGCAAGCACCTTTTCGTCCTCGTAAACCTTTGATGACGGAATTTCTCCGCTTAAAATCTTGCAGAAAATGCAGTCGCTCATAATTTTATCCTTTCGAAAAGCTTATTTCAGCATAGTATCGGCAATGCCGTTAAGTGCGGCAAGAGCCTCGTCAATCTTTGATACGTCGGCAATACCTGCCATAGCGCTGTCGGGCTTTCCGCCGCCCTTGCCCCCTGCGATTGCGGCAATCTGCTTAACGATCTGACCTGCGTTTGCGCCCTTTTCAATTGCTTCCTTAGAGCATACGCAGAGGAAATTGCCCTTTCCCTCGGAAACCCCTGCAAGCACAGCAATAAAGGAGCTGTTTGCGGACTTGATGTCGTCCCCTGCCTTGCGGAGGTTATCGCCGACAGTGCCCTCAAGCTTTGCGGAAATCAGCTTGATTCCCTTAACCTCTACGACATTGTCCATTACGCCTGCCATTGCCGCATTGGAAATCTGACGGTTAAGCTTGTCGATTTCCTTGTTTGCGTTGTGAAGCTCGGCAGTAACAGCCTCGCATCTCTGTACAAGGGCGTTGGGGTTGGCGATTTTCAGTACGGAAGCCGCTTCCGCAATGGTGTTCTTTGCATTGTTAAGGGCTTCAATAACGCCAAAGCCTGTTACTGCCTCAATACGTCTAACGCCGCTTGCAACGGAGGATTCGGAAATAATCTTGAAAAGACCTGCCTTTGCGGTATTGTCAAGGTGAGTACCGCCGCAGAATTCGGTGGAGAAATCTCCTGCGCTTACAACACGGACAATTTTACCGTATTTCTCGCCGAAGAGAGCCATTGCACCCTTTTTCTGGGCTTCCTCAATAGGCAGTTCCTCTGTGATAACAGGAGCGCCTGCAAGGATA
The DNA here is from genome assembly GCA_051882195.1 of Ruminiclostridium sp. Classification (GTDB taxonomy): domain Bacteria; phylum Bacillota; class Clostridia; order Oscillospirales; family Ruminococcaceae; genus Ruminiclostridium_E. Next base: position 1,499 of record JBJERI010000062.1, read on the forward strand.
TTTCTGTTTACGATAGCTTCAACCTCTGCAATTTCCTCGGGAGTCATTGCGTTGAAGTGAGAGAAGTCAAGACGGCATACAGTCGGTGAAACGTATGATCCTGCCTGATGAACGTGGTCGCCAAGCACCTTGCGGAGAGCCGCATGGAGCAGGTGGCAGCAGGTGTGGTTGCGTTCGGTTGCGTTTCTTAACTCAACGTCAACGGAGGCTGTAATCTCGTCCCCTGTGTAGAAAGAGCCGCTGTCAACCTCACATTCGCATACGAATTGACCGCCGTTAAGCTTCTTTGTATCAAGAACACGGAGAACATTGTCGCCGTTGGTGATTGTACCCTTGTCGCCTACCTGACCGCCCATTTCCGCATAGAAAGGAGTGTTTTCGATAAGCACAATAACTGAGTCGCCCTCGTCGGCTGTTGTTACGACCTGACCGTCCTTAAGCATTGCAAGTATCTTTGTATCGGAAGTAAGGCTTGTGTAGCCAACAAAATTTGTCTTGAAAGCGGAAACTGCGTCCATACTTGCTTCGTCCCAGCCGCCCTTGAATGCCTGATTTGCACGGGCTGTTTCCTTCTGAATCTTCATAAGCTCCTTGAACTTTTCCTCGTCAAGACCCATTTCCTTTTCAGCAAGGATTTCCTTGGTTAAATCGAGAGGGAAGCCGTAGGTATCGTGAAGCTTGAATACGTCCTCGCCGGAAAGAATGTCGCCCTTTTTCATTGTTGAAGTAAGGTCGGACAAAATCTGCATACCCTTTTCAACAGTCTTGCCGAAGCTTTCTTCTTCCGTAAGGAGCACCTTTTTAATATATGCGCGCTTTTCGTCAAGCTCGGGGTAAGCGCTCATGTTTTCGTTGATTACCGTGTCAGCTACGTCTGCAAGCCAAGCCTTTGTAACGCCAAGCAGTCTGCCGTGTCTTGCGGCACGTCTGATAAGGCGGCGGAGAACATATCCTCTGCCTTCGTTTGAGGGACGTACGCCGTCACCGATAAGGAAGGTTGAAGCTCTTACGTGGTCGGTGATTACGCGGATTGAAATATCGTCCTTAGGGTCAGCCTTGTACTGCTTGCCCGAAATTGAGCAAATTGTCTTGATAATGTTCTGTGCGGTATCCACCTCGAACATATTGTCAACGCCCTGCATTACGCAGGCAAGACGGTCAAGACCCATACCTGTGTCAATGTTCTTGTTCTTAAGCTGTGTGTAGTTGCCGTTGCCGTCGTTGTCGAACTGTGTAAATACAAGGTTCCAGATTTCGATAATTCTGTCGCAGTCCCCTGCCTGTTCAAAGCTTTCAAAAGGACCGTACTCCTCGCCTCTGTCGAAGTGAATTTCGGAGCATGGACCGCATGGACCGCTACCATGCTCCCAGAAGTTGTCCTTTTTGCCAAGCTTGATGATTCTTTCACAGGGAACGCCGATTTCGTTAGCCCAGATATCTCCAGCTTCGTCGTCCTCCTCGTAAATTGTTACCCACAGTCTGTCCTCGGGGATTTCAAGCACCTTTGTGAGATATTCCCAAGCCCATGCGGTAGCCTCGTGCTTGAAATAATCGCCGAAGGAGAAGTTGCCCAGCATTTCAAAATATGTGCCGTGACGGGCGGTTTTGCCTACGTTTTCAATATCGGGTGTTCTGATACACTTCTGACAGGTTGTAACACGCTTTCTCGGCGGTGTTTCAGTGCCCTGGAAGTATTTCTTCAGCGGGGTCATACCTGCATTGATAAGCAGTACGGAGTTGTCGCCCTGAGGTACAAGGGGCGCTGAATCCATGCGAAGATGTCCTTTGCTTTCAAAGAACTTTAAGTAGCTTTCTCGTAAGTCGTTAAGACTTGTCCATTTCATTTGTTTGTCCTACCCTTTATTAGATTTGTGCGGTTTTTTCCGCAAATATTCCATTATATTATACTCAAAACGGCTGTAAAAGTCAATATAAATCTTATTCAATCACAGCGTCCGGATTGTTGGTTTACAATAGAAGCGTTACAATAAATA
>JBJERI010000063.1:0-3459 GCA_051882195.1 Ruminiclostridium sp.
GGCTCCTCATATTCAGTGCGCTGTAAAACATCAAACTGTATAAAGGCGGATTTCAGAGGTATTTAAACACTCCAAATATAAACACCGAAAAAGGTTTTAAAACGACTTTTTCGGTGTTTTTTAACGTTTTTATTTCTCCAGCATTTTCTTTAAATACTGCCCCGTATATGAAGCCTTGCAAGCGGCTATCTGCTCGGGTGTTCCCTCTGCAATAACCGTTCCGCCCTTATCTCCGCCCTCGGGACCAAGGTCTATAATGTAATCCGCTGTCTTGATTACATCAAGGTTATGCTCGATTACAAGAATTGTATTTCCGCCCTCCACAAGCTTTTGCAGCACTTCAATAAGCTGGTGAACGTCCGCAGTGTGCAGTCCCGTTGTTGGCTCGTCCAAAATGTAGATTGTTCTGCCCGTCGCTCGCTTTGCAAGCTCCGTTGCAAGCTTTACTCTCTGCGCTTCGCCGCCTGAAAGTGTGGTTGCAGGCTGACCTATCTTGATATAGCCAAGTCCCACGTCATACAAGGTTTTCAGCTTCCGTGCAATTTTGGGCACGTTTTCAAAGAAGTTGAGCCCCTCCTCAACAGTCATTTCAAGCACATCATAAATGCTTTTGCCCTTGTATTTCACTTCAAGGGTTTCCCTATTGTATCTCATTCCCTTGCACACCTCGCAGGGAACGTAAACATCGGGCAAAAAGTGCATTTCGATTTTGTTGATACCGTCGCCCTCGCAGGCCTCGCAGCGTCCGCCCTTAACATTAAAGGAAAATCTTGCGCTTGTAAAACCTTTCATTTTGGCTTCGGTGGTAGAAGCAAATAAATCACGGATATCGTTGAAAACTCCCGTATAGGTGGCAGGATTTGAACGTGGCGTTCTGCCGATTGGGGACTGGTCAATGTCAATCACCTTGTCAAGCTGTTCCACGCCCTCCATACCGTCGAATTTACCTGCTCTCACCTTTGCTCTGTTCAGCTTTGCAACAAGGTGCTTGTAGATTATTTCGTTTACAAGGGAGCTTTTTCCGCTGCCCGAAACGCCTGTTACACAAGTGAAAACTCCCAGCGGAATTTTTACGTTTACGTTTTTCAGATTGTTTTCCCTTGCGCCCTTTACAAGAAGATATTTGTCTGTAACAGGTCTGCGTTCTGTGGGAACAGGGATTTTCTTTTTGCCGCTGAGATATTGTCCCGTTATGGAGCGTTCGCATGCCTTTACCTCGTCGGGAGTGCCTGCAACAATGATTTCGCCGCCATGAACTCCCGCACCCGGGCCAACGTCAACGATAAAATCTGCCGCATTCATTGTATCCTCGTCGTGTTCAACAACAATAAGGGTATTTCCCAAATCACGCAGCCTTTTCAGCGTACCTATAAGCTTGTCATTGTCACGCTGATGAAGTCCGATGCTCGGCTCGTCTAAAATGTAAAGCACGCCCATAAGGGAGCTTCCTATTTGTGTTGCAAGGCGGATTCGCTGGCTTTCACCACCCGAAAGAGTTCCTGCCGAGCGTGAAAGGGTCAGATATTCAAGACCTACGCTTTTAAGGAAGCCAAGACGTTCCTTGATTTCCTTGATAATCTGCTTGCCGATAAGCTTTTCACGTTCAGTAAGCTCAAGACCGTTCACAAATTCAAGAGCCTTTGTAATGCTCATTTTGCAGAATTCGTTGATATTTATACCGCCTATTGTTACGCCAAGTGCCTCTTTTGTAAGGCGCTCGCCATGACACATTGGGCACTCAACGTCGGACATATATTCCTGGATTTCGTCACGGGAATAGTTGGAGTTGGTTTCACGGTAACGTCTTTCAAGGTTGTTTACAATGCCCTCAAAGTCGGTTTTGTAGGTGCTGTTTCCTCCGTGAAAATCTCTGGAAAGAGCGATTTTTTCGCCGTTTGTGCCATAAAGCAGCACATTTATTGCTACCTCGGGCAAGTCTTTTACAGGCGTATCAAGAGAAAAGCCGTAATGCTTTGCAAGTCCCGAAAAGTACATATCCGCCATTGAACCTTTCGAATAAGTCCAGCCGCTTGCCTTGATTGCGCCCTCGCTAATGCTTAAATCCTTGTTGGGAATAATCAGGTCGGGGTCAACGTGCATAAAAGTGCCAAGACCTGTGCATTTCGGGCAGGCGCCGAATGGGTTGTTAAAGGAAAACATTCGGGGATTTAATTCCTCAATGCTCACTCCGTGCTCGGGGCAGGCGTAATTCTGTGAAAAATGCAGCTCCTCGCCGCCTATAACGTCAATGTAAATCAGACCGTCCGTAAGTCCTCCTGCCGTTTCAATGGACTCGGAAAGCCTTGATTTTATATCCTCCTTTATTACAAGGCGGTCAACGATAACCTCGATATTGTGCTTTTTGTTCTTTTCAAGCTTGATTTCCTCGGACAAATCGTAGGTAATATCGTCAATTCGCACACGAACATATCCCGATTTGCGGATTGAATCAAGCTCCTTTGTGTATTCGCCCTTTTTGCCTCTTGCAATGGGAGCAAGCACCTGAATTTTCGTGCCCGTTTCAAGCTCCATTACCTTGTCAACAATCTGATCGATAGTCTGCTGCCTGATTTCCCTGCCGCATACGGGACAATGCGGAATACCAATTCTTGCGTAAAGCAAGCGGAGGTAGTCGTAAATTTCCGTTACCGTGCCTACCGTTGAGCGAGGGTTTTTGCTGGTGGTTTTCTGGTCGATTGAAATTGCGGGGGAAAGTCCCTCAATGCTGTCAACGTTAGGCTTTTCCATTTGCCCGAGAAACATTCTTGCATAAGACGAAAGGCTTTCCATATACCTGCGCTGACCGTCCGCATAAATGGTATCAAAGGCAAGAGAGGATTTCCCCGAGCCCGAAAGTCCCGTCATAACAATAAGCTTGTCACGGGGCAGCTCAACGTCAATGTTTTTCAGATTATGCTCCCTTGCGCCTTTTATAATGATTTTGTTGTTCTGCATATTTTACTCAGCTTTCTTTAAGTTCTGCAATTTTATCTCTGAAAAGCGCCGCCTGCTCAAAATCAAGCACCTTCGCCGCCTCACGCATAAGCGAGGTGTACTGGCGGATAAGCTTTTCCTTTTCGTCCTTGGAAAGCTTCTTTTTCTTGCCGCTTGCCTTGGAGGAAATTTCTATTACGTCACGGACTTCCTTTATAATCGTTTTTGGAACAATGCCGTGTTCTTCGTTGTATTTCTGCTGAATTTCACGGCGGCGGTTGGTTTCACGGATTGCGTTTTCCATTGACTCCGTAACGGCGTCGGCGTACATAATAACCTCGCCGCCTGCGTTTCGTGCGGCTCTGCCTATGGTCTGCACAAGAGATGTTTCGCTTCGGAGAAAGCCCTCCTTATCGGCGTCAAGTATGGCAACAAGTGAAACCTCGGGAATGTCAAGTCCCTCGCGGAGCAGGTTAATTCCCACCAGCACGTCAAATTCCCCAAGCCGCAAATCACGGATTATTT
>JBJERI010000064.1:0-3444 GCA_051882195.1 Ruminiclostridium sp.
ATAGAACACATAATCAAGCTCGCTGTAATTTTCAAGCTTCTGATATGAGCTTAAGGGCAGCTTGCCGTACTGCGCCTTGACGTACTGGCACTGTACAAGCTCGTCAAGACTTGTATGGTTGCCCGAAACGCTTTCAATTTCCGTAATAGAGTCGCTGTAGGTCTTGACCGCGCGGATAAGGTCTGCGTTGCGCTTGGATTTTGTTCCCTTTATTTTCGAGGAAATAAAGTGGGAAACAGGCTCCTTAAAGAACATTATCACAAGGGGCAGCACAATAAGGCTGATAACATAAGCGGGAGTGAATATTTCAATGCCAAAGCCAAGCTGAACGGCTGCGCCTGCAAGAACAGCCATATAGAAAATCATTCCCACAATGCCGTTGGAGCCCAAAATTCCCTGCTCAACGTTGCCCTTTTTAAGGCTTAAACGTATGTTGAATATCATTGAAATAAGTATCAGCAATGCGCCTATTACAAGGGTCGCAATAAGCAGATAGCTTGAAATCTGGAAAATGTCCTTTGGCGCTTCCGTAAAGCCCAATGCCTCGTAAACGGGCTTTATCTTGAAGAAAGGCTCAATAATTTCCTCGTTGCCGAAAACCGAGCCGTAAAGCACGCCGAACACTGCGCCCGAAAGTCCTATTCGCACCATTATTGGTCCAAGCTTTACCTTTTTCCACTTAGCAAGTATAAAGCCAAGGAGCGCAATTACAAGTCCCTGTCCCAGATCGCCGAACATTATTCCGTACATCAGCATATATGTTACCGCAACGTAGGGCGTTGGGTCCATACCGCCGTAGGAGGGCAGTCCGTACATCTTGACGAACATTTCAAAAGGCTTCACAATCCTGTTGTTTCGCAGTTCAACAGGAGGAACCGCCGACGGGTCGGTGTCGGCAGGCTTGAAGCTTACCTCTATGCCGCCTATTTCGTTCAGCATTTCCGTAAAGCGTTTCTTTTCACGCTCGGGAACAAAGCCCGATAAGAAGAATCTGTTGTTGATTACCGAAACGTTTGTTCTCAGCTCGTAGCTGTCGTTCAACGCTTTCAGCTTGTTGAACACACGGATAAACTTGTCCCTTTCACGGTTTCCAAGCTCCTCAAGCTTTTTCTTGATTTCATCAAGCTTTTCGCTTTCCTTTTTAACAAGCTTGAGTATCTCCGACTTTGATTCGTCTGCCGTGCCGTGAAGATAATCGGGCATTCTTATGCGCTCAAAGTAGATTGAACTGAACATATCGTCAATTGCAACGCTTTCGGACACGGGAACAAGATAAAGTCCCCACACATAATCCCCGTCGTTTTCAAACTGATAGAAATAGAACGTATTGTCGCTGAAATATTCCATTTTTGGAATACTGTCAACAGGCAGCCGTCCGAAGCGCACCTTGACGTATTTGAGCGCAAACAGATCGGCAAAGCTTACGTTTAGTCCTGCCAGCTGTTCAACCTGAACAAGGGTCTTGCTATGCTGTTCAAGCAGTGCGTCAAGGCGCTGCTTTTCCTCAAACAATGCGCCGTATTCCCTTTCAATTTCCTCAAAATAGTCGTCAAAGTCAATGCTGACGTTGTATTCCACATCGTCGTATTCCGCAGGAACAAGCTTTATTCCAAGACCGTCCGCCAGCGCCTTTGCACGCTTGACAAGCGGAGAATAGAGGTTTTTATCCTTAAGGGTGCGGAAACCGCTTTTTTCTCCCGACGAGCTGTGGGAGGAGGAAATTATGTGGAAGCAGCCGCTTTCACAGCATTTCACTAAGGTTTTGTTTACTTTTCTCAGCGCTCCCTCAATATGAACAAGCGCCATTTTTTCAATCGCCATTTATTCACCCCGCCCTGTATTATGTGACAAGCAGCTTTTCGATTTCCTGGGGCGGCAGAGAGTATCTGATACCCTCAATGATTTTGCGTATGTTGGTCTGCTCCACTTCAAACAGCATAACCAATGCATACATAACCATTGTCCCGTTTTTGGAAAGCCTCATCTGCTTCTTGTAGCGGCTGAAATTGTATCGCCGTATTGCCACTTCAAGATTGTCACGGTCATATTCTATGTTTTCCTTAAAATACTTTCTGCGCAGAATTTCAAAAATCTGTTCATCAGGCTTGCTGCTGTTCAGAATTTCGTCTATCTGCTGCGCTGTAATGCGATAATGAAAGGGTTTGAGCGCCTTTTTGATATTGTCGCTGCTTTCGCTGAAATAACGCTTCATTCTGTAGCAGGTCAGCAGGTTGTCAAGGTCTGCCTGCCGCAGGAAAATCTCCTTAAGCTCCGCCGCCTCGCTGCCCTTAAAATTGCTCCCTATCTGCTTGAAAGCCCATTTTGTGTAATAAAGATACAGCGCTGTGCTGCACTGTTCAATATCGGCCTGTCCCGGTACGTTAAGCAAGGGCTTCAGCAGCCTTGCATAAGGCGTTTCCTCCAATACCCTCAGCAGCTCGTCCCACGTTCTGCAGGACGCCATCGCCATTAAATCAAAGGAAGCATATTCCACAAGATATGTAGGCATTGAAGTAATAAAGCTGTCGTAGGACTTTACGTTTATGAAGATTATTGCGTTAAGTATCTGCTCGATTTCTCTGCGCTTTATCAGAAAGGAGGAGAACCCGTTTTTGTTTTCAGCGCTGAATTTGCAAAGCTTTATGTAATATTCGAACATATTCTTTTCAAGCATTGCTTCAATCTGTCCTCGGTGAACCTGATTTTCCACAACGTTTGCGAATACCCTGCCAAACCGTTCCGTTCCCTTTAGATAAGCCGCAACTGCGCCAACCGACTGCTTATGCACAAGGTTGTTGTAGTCCTCGCCGTCAAGGAAACCGCCGTATATTGCCCTTGCCTTTGCAATCAGCGCATTTGATGAATTAGCCATTAGCCTTTCCTTTCATCAGCCGATTATTGCGGCAAGAATTTCTTTTTCCCATTCAGCCCTGTGGCTGTTCATGCTTTCGTCAAGGCGTGCAATTGCGCTTTCCTTATCCGCTTCGATTTTAGCAATTTCGTCCTCAGCCATTTTTCCGAAGCTATCCTTTACAATTTCAAGCCTGTTTTCCACACGGGCGTTGTAATCGCTGCCCATTTTGCTTTTTTCTGCTTAGGCTTCCTCGATTATTTCCCTTGCCCTGCGGTTTGCGTCCGAAACCTTCTGCCTTGCCTGTTTGTCAAGCTCGATTATTTTTTCAATTGAACTTGTCACTTTATCACTTCCTTCCGGAGCGTTTCAGATATATATACATATTTATAATACATATTAAAACACATTCTCTATATTATACCTTTTTCGTCCGTTTTGCAACGGCAATTGTGCTGATTTTTTCAAAAAAATTTAACAAAAATATATCAATATTTTCAGTTAAAAAGCCTAATTAACTTTGCAAAAACGCACAAAAGCGCTCGACAGCCGCATTTGCGGAATCGAACGCCTTTATCCGATTATTATAGAAA
>JBJERI010000065.1:0-15834 GCA_051882195.1 Ruminiclostridium sp.
AAGATATTTTGCAAATTCAAGGATATTGTCGTTACTTTGCTTTGTAAGCTCTATATGGTGTTCATCGTCAATATGCTTTATATCCAGCATTACAAGGTCAACGGACTTAATGAGCCTGTCGAATTTCTCGGTGTTTTTGGGAGTAAAGGTAATGCCCGACGTATCAAGGCAGGTGTGTATCCCCTTTGCCTTTGCCGCTTCAAAAAGCTCTGTGACAAAATTCATCTGTACAAGAGGCTCGCCGCCTGTGACGGTAATTCCTCCTGTTTTGTAAAACTCTCTGCAATTTTCATATTCCTGCAAAAGCTCACGGACGGTCACTTCCTTGCCGCCGCCTATTTCCCATGTGTCGGGGTTGTGGCAGTATTTGCAGCGCATAGGACAGCCTTGCATAAATACCACAAATCTTATTCCGGGACCGTCAACTGTTCCAAAGCTTTCTGTGGAATGGATTTTTCCGATCATTTTTTACCTCTTTATGATATAAGTACCGCACAGACTGGCTGTACGGTACTTTTGATATGTCAGATTTTCTGGTGGAACGTTCTTGAAATAACGTCGTCCTGCTGTTCTTTTGTCAGCTTGATGAAGTTTACGGCATAGCCCGAAACCCTGATTGTAAGCTGTGGATATTTTTCGGGGTGCTTCTGTGCGTCAAGGAGTGTTTCTCTTGTAAATACGTTTACATTAAGGTGGTGACCGCCTTTCATTGCGTAGCCGTCAAGTAATGATACCAGGTTATCTACCTGTAATTTGTTGTTTTCCATTCTGATTTCCTTTCTGATTATTCATCGTCTATTCCTTTATGAAGCGTGGGAACCTTACAAGCCATATTGCCCTTACATTCAAGGGCAATTTCGGTTTCCTCACTGATTGCGTCCTCGTCGTTTTCTCTTGTCACGTTTATATGTCCCGAACCCTCTCGGCATAAACGGTCAAGCATTTCGGCAAGCTCTCTTGCCTTATCGTCACTGTTCATCTGCGGCAGCCTTTCTCAGCTCTTCCTCGGTCATATCAAGCTCAATGTCAATATCCTCCAGCATTGAAATGCCCTCCTTGCCAAGTGCATTTGGAACAATGGAGAAGGTGTTTGAAATACCGTCCTGCGCATACTTGAATGGCAGCTTTGCAACGGAGGAAAGGGAAGCGGCAGCGCCGTGAGTGTCACGTCCGTGCATTGGGTTTGCGCCCGGTGCAAGGGGAACGCCCATTTTTCTTCCGTCGGGGGTATTGCCTGTTTTCTTGCCGTAAACAACATTTGAGGTAATTGTCAGAATTGACATTGTAGGAACGCTTTCACGGTATGTGTGGTATTTCTTTATCTTGTCCATAAAGGTTTCAACCACCTGAACAGCAATATCGTCGACTCTGTCGTCGTTGTTGCCGTATTTGGGGAAGTCGCCCTCGACCTGGTAGTCAACTACAATTCCGTCCTCGTCACGGATACACTTTACCTTTGCGTACTTGATAGCGCTGAGTGAGTCTGCAACAACGGAAAGTCCTGCGATACCCGTTGCGAAATAACGCTTTACTTCTCTGTCGTGGAGCGCCATCTGAAGCTTTTCGTAGCTGTATTTATCGTGCATATAGTGGATTACGTTAAGTGTGTTAACATAAAGTCCCGCCAGCCATTCCATCATCTGGTCGTACTTTTCCATAACATCGTCATAGTCCAGATAATCGCCTTCTACTGCTCTGTATTTTGGTGCGACCTGAATTTTCAGACGTTCGTCAACACCGCCGTTGATTGCGTAAAGCAGGCACTTTGCAAGGTTTGCTCTTGCGCCGAAGAACTGCATTTCCTTGCCTATTCTCATTGAGGATACGCAACAGGCGATTGCGTAGTCGTCGCCGTGAGTTACTCTCATAAGATCGTCGTTTTCGTACTGCACGGACGATGTCTTGATAGACATTTTAGCGCAGTATTCCTTGAACTTCTGAGGCAGGTGAACAGACCATAAAACCGTAAGGTTTGGCTCGGGAGCAGTGCCTAAATTGTCGAGAGTATGCAGATATCTGAAGCTTGACTTTGTAACAAGGGGCTTGCCGTCAATGTCAACGCCGCCGATTGATTCGGTAACCCATGTGGGGTCGCCGGAGAAAAGCTCGTTGTATTCGGGAGTTCTCGCAAACTTTATAAGGCGCAGCTTCATTACGAAATGGTCAATAAGCTCCTGTGCCTGTTCCTCTGTGATAATGCCTCTTTCAAGGTCACGCTGGATATAAATATCAATGAAGGTGGAGGTTCTTCCAAGGCTCATTGCGGCGCCGTTCTGTTCCTTTACAGCGGCAAGGTAGCCGAAGTAAAGCCACTGAATAGCCTCCTGAGCATTTTTTGCAGGCTTGGAAATATCAAAGCCGTAAATCTCGCCAAGCTGTTTCAGCTCGCCAAGCGCCTTAATCTGATCTGCAAGCTCCTCACGCAGACGGATATTCTTGCTGGTCATTCTGACGGGAGCGGTGTCAAGCTGATTTTTCTTGTCTGCAATCAGTCGGTCAACGCCGTAAAGTGCAACTCGGCGGTAGTCGCCGATAATTCTGCCTCTGCCGTAAGCGTCGGGCAGACCTGTTATAATAGCTGACTTTCTTGCAAGGCGCATTTCGGGAGTGTATGCGTCAAAAACGCCCTGATTATGGGTCTTTCTGTATTCGGTGAAAATTTTCACTACCTCTGGGTCAACCTCGTAGCCATTTTCGTGGCAGGCATTCTGTGCCATTCTGATACCGCCAAAGGGCTGCAATGAGCGCTTAAAGGGCTTGTCCGTCTGAAAGCCGACGATTTTCTCAAGGCTCTTATCAAGATAGCCCGGACCGTGTGATGTAATGGTTGACACGATTTTGGTGTCCATATCCAGTACGCCGCCCGCTTCACGTTCCTTTTTGGAAAGCTCCATTACCTGCTCCCAAAGCTTTTTTGTAGCCTCGGTTGGGCCTGCAAGAAAGGACTCGTCCCCCTCGTAAAGGGTGAAGTTCTTGGCGATAAAATCTCTTACGTTGATTTCGCCGCTGCTCCATTTTCCCGGAACAAAGTTCTTCCACTCTTCAGCAAAATTTGTCATAAACCTACATTTCTCCTTTTATTTTGTTCTTTCAACTGTTTTTCTGCTGTGCTGTATTTTTAACCATATTCGGTAAATTAAGCTAAAATATGCAAGCTCAAACACAATTTCAAGTGTTTTCGCTAAATATATAATACCATATCTTGCGTGGTATGTCAACAACTATATATTGGTATATTTAACGATATACATTTACCGTTTTCAGCTAATTTTGTCGAAATTTATACAGTATAGGTATAATTATATTTTGCAAAAAAATCTTGACAATGTGAGGCAGTTTGTGTATAATAATATGGTAACAATTTGATTTGTTTTTCAGATTGTTTTATACGGAGATGTATCGAAGTGGTCATAACGAGAACGACTCGAAATCGTTTGAGCCTTAATCGGTTCCGTGGGTTCGAATCCCACCATCTCCGCCATTTTTTTAATCAATTTGTCAGAAAACCGTTGAGATTTTTCAAGCTTAATCAACATCGGGAGAGTACCAAAAGGTGCTCTCCTTTTTATTTTACGGTCTGTCCTCCGCTCTCTGTTATCTTGACTTTATTATAGTTCTGATATATAATAAAAATAACCGTTAAGGGTTTATCCCAAAGCAAAAGAAAGGCAAAACAACTATGTCAGACATTAGCCAGTTTACCATGATGAATATCGGGCTGTATCTGTTTGCAGTGCTGGTAACACTGTCGCTGCTTGTAGGAACAGCCGCATATCTGACTTGGAAAAGACCCTTTATGAAGCTGTTTATCGCAATGCTTATGGATAATATAATCACTCTGCTTGGGGAAACGGGACTCAGATGGTTTGACGGCAGTCCCGATAATATAGTCATACTGAGAATTTCGGCATTGTGCGCATTCTGCGGAGGAACGCTGCTGGTTGTATTGTACAGCTATTGCCTGCTTATGTTCATAAGCGAACATACCGGAAAGGTTTTTTGGTTTATGGGACATATTAACTGCATAATAACCACAGGGTATGTTATTATATCGGTAATTTCTATTTTCAACGGTATGCTGTTCTGCATTGACGAAAACGGCTGTTACCACGACGGACCGCTATATTGGCTGGTGTATATGCTGGATACGCTTACAATGCTTATTGTTGTGGCAATTGCAATCTGCCATTTCAAGGCGCTTACTGTGCGGGGTGCAACAGTTATGCTGACCTTCAGCGTGTTTCCTCTTGCCTGCGTACCGCTTCAGCTTGTATGGGACGCAACGCCGCTCAGCCTTGCAACCACCCTTTCGCTGATTATTTTGTTTATTCTTTTCCATTCCGACCTTACACAGCGGCTTGCGGCGGCAGAAGTGGAAATTGCGGAAAAGGAAAGGCGGCTTACGGAGCAGCGTATTGCCACTATGATTAGTCAGATTCAGCCTCATTTTATATACAACACCCTTGGCTCCATATATCAGCTTTGCCTTGAACAGCCCGAGCAGGCGGCAGAGCTTACCCAGAATTTTTCAAGGTATCTGAGAGGAAATTTCAGCGAGCTTGAGAATAATAAGCCAATTCAGCTTTCAAAGGAGCTGGAGCATGTTAAATGCTATGTAAGCATTGAGCAGGTGCGCTTTCCCGATATAACCGTTTCGTTTGATATAAGCGCTTCCGATTTTCTGCTGCCTGCGCTGTCCGTTCAGCCCCTTGTGGAAAACGCCATAAAGCACGGGCTTATGGGGCTGGAAAGCGGCGGCAGCGTAATTATTTCCGCTTACGAAACGGAAAAGGAGTACTGCGTCAGCGTAAAGGACGACGGAGTAGGCTTTGACGTAAACGCCGTTACCGACGTAAAAAAGCATATCGGAATACATAATATCCGTCAGCGTCTTGACGCAATCTGCGGCGGCACGCTGACTATTGAAAGCGCCGTAGGAAAGGGAACGACCGCTGTAATTACCATTCCGAAAGAGGATAAAATATGATTGCAATAACCGTAGATGATGAACGACTTATGCTGAACGCACTTACAAGCGTGGTAAAAGCCTCGCCCGATATTGAGTCGGTATTTGAATTTTCAGCCTGTTCCGCCGTCCTTGAGTGGGCAAGGGAGAACAGCGCCGACATTGCGTTTCTCGACATAAGCATGAGGGGAATGGGAGGACTTGCTCTTGCGGAGCAGCTTCGGAAAATCCGTCCCGAAATTAAAATAATTTTCTGCACAGGTCATTCCGAATATGCGGTCGACGCTTTCAGAATGCACGTTTCGGGTTATCTCATCAAGCCTATTACAGCCGAGGCAGTGCAGAGGGAAATCGACTTTATTAAAAGCAGCGGCAATGCGGAAAAGCTGCTTACTGTGCGCTGCTTCGGCACCTTTGAGGTTTTCGCTCACGGAAAGCCGCTGGTCTTCAAGCGCTCCATTGCCAAGGAGGTGCTTGCGGTGCTTATAGACCGAAACGGTTCCGGCATAACTTCGAAGCAGATTTGCGCTGTTATCTGGCCCGATTGCTCCGACGATAACAAGAATATGAACTATCTCCGTCAGGCGTTCAGCGAGCTTAGAAAAACCCTTCAAAGCGTGGGAGCAGGCTCTGTTCTGCTAAGACCGGGCGTGCGGAGCTATTCTATTGATAAAGAGCAGATAGACTGCGACTATTACAGCTTTATGCAGTCGGGAAAACCGCTTTTTTACGGCGAATATATGACCCAGTACAGCTGGGCGGAGGAAACCTGCGCTTTGCTATGGAGCAAGAAAAATCAGTAATGATAATGCAGCTTGTCACGGATTTGTTATCCTGATTCTGCTAATATATCTCGGAGATGTGTTTGCAATAAGCGGATACTGCGCTTGCGGAAAATCAATGTGAAAGGAATTACCCAAATGAACGAAAAGCCATCAATACAGCTTTATAAAGAGGACGATGTTCTGATACGGCAGGGAGAAAGCTGCGGTGAAATGTACAAGCTGCTTTCGGGAAACGCCGCCTTGTATCTTCATTACGGCGAAGAAAACGAGTATTTCGTGGGCGTTATCGGGCAGCAGAAATGCTTCGGCGAGGTTGCTCTGCTTACGGGTAAGCCAAGTCCTTATACGGTGGTTGCATTGAGCGACGTTATGGTGCTGAAGATAAGCGCAGAGGATTTTGAAAGCTTTATTGTAAACAATCCGAGAAACGCCGTTGATATAATGAAAGACCTTGCTAATCGCATTGTTATGCTGAACACGAATATAGATATGGTGTCGGCGGAGCTGGCGGAAAAGCTTAAGGATTCCATGACGGCGGAGGATATTACCGAAAAAATCCGTATGTACAAAATCACAGGCAAAAACAACATAGGCATTTTTTCGGAAAGAACATAAGAAAAAGAGGCAATGACAATGAAAAAACTGACAGCGATTATTCTTACGGCGGTATTTGCGGTTACGGCGTTCTGTTTCGGCGTTTCCGCAGAGGAGGAAAGCAAGGGTGTTGCAATTCTGCACACAAACGATGTTCACTGCGGAGTTTACGGTGACGACAGCACTCTTGGAGCGGCAGACCTTGCCGCATACAAGGCACGGCTTGAAGATGAGGGTTATGAAGTAATCCTTGCGGACGCAGGAGATTTTGTTCAGGGCGGTATTATTGGTACTCTTTCCGAGGGAAAATATCCGCTTGAAATAATGAATAAGCTTGGCTATGACGTGGCTGTTCCGGGAAATCACGAGTTTGATTTCGGTATGGATAATTTCTTTATGCTTGCGGAAAATGCAGATTTTTCGTACCTTTCGGCAAACTTTACCGACCTTGAAACAGGGGAAAAGCCCTTTGACGGCTACAAAATAATTGAAACAAGCACGGCAAAAATCGGCTTTGTGGGCATAACCACTCCCGAAACTCCCAAATCAAGCCGTCCCTCTAACTTCCAGAATGAAGAAGGCAAGTTAATTTACGGCTTCTGCGGCGACGACGACGGAAGTCTGCTATACAGCGCTGTGCAGGAGGCGGTTGACGGTGCTTTGTCCGATGGTGCGGATTATATAGTTTTGCTCGGTCACATGGGAGATTACGTTTATCGAGAAAAGTGGAGTTCAAAGGCGGTTATCAAAAATGTAAGCGGAATTGACGTTTTCATTGACGGTCATTCCCACAGCGTAATTGAAAACGAAAAGGTAACTGACAAGGATGGAAAGGAAGTTATCCTTGCCTCAACAGGCACTAAATTTCAGAATATTGGCGTTGTTACATTTGATGAAAACGGCGCTGTTTCAAAGCTTATAAACAAGGACGGCTTTACCCTTACAACAGACGAAAACTCCGCAGAATACAAGGCTTACAAGGAAATGTCCGACTTCATTTCCGAAATTGATGAGAAAAATTCCGAGATTATCGGAACGGTAGTTGCAAAAACCGATGTGGAGCTTGCGGTAAACGACCCCGAAACAGGGGAGCGCGCAGTTAGAAATGCCGAAACAAATTTATGCGACCTCTGCGCCGACGCATACCGCATTAAAACGGGAGCGGACATTGGTTTTATCAACGGCGGCGGCGTACGAAGCAGCATTGACGTCGGGGACATCACATACGGCAATATTATCGACGTTCAGCCTTTCGGAAACTCCCTCTGCGTAGCCGAAGTCAGCGGTCAGCAGATACTTGACAGCCTTGAAATGGGCGCTGCTTATTATCCCGAGGAAAACGGCAGTTTTACGCAGGTATCGGGACTGACTTACGAAATACATTCCTACATTCCCTCGTCGGTAAAAAAAGACGAGGACGGCAATTTTGTAAGCGTTGAGGGCGAATACCGTGTAAAGAACGTTCTTGTAGGCGGCGAACCTCTTGATTTGTCAAAGACTTATACTCTTGCCTCTCACAACTATATGCTTTTAAGCTGCGGCGACGGAATGAGTATGTTCAAGAACTGCAATATCATTGCAATGGAAATAATGCTTGACAATCAGGCACTGATTGAATATATATCGGAAAATCTCGGCGGAACGGTAGGCGAGGAATATTCCGACCCAAGAGGAAGCGGAAGAATTACCGTTGTTGCGGAAGCGCCCGCAGAAACCGAAACTGCCGAGGAAAACGAAGCTTCTGCATCGGATTACGAGGAGGAAAAGGCGCCTGCAACGGGCGGTGCGTCTTCTGCGGAAATAATAGCAATAATGGCTGTATTTGCCGCACTTGTCCTTGCTGTATGCAAAAAGTAAGACTTTGCCGCAGACCTTTCTCTGAGGCATTGTTATATCCGACAGGTTAACGGGAAATAATCATGAACCTGAAAAACGGGAGGACTGAATTTGAAAATCAGAACAAACAAATTAGTTTCGGCGGCAATAGTTTTTGTTGTAAGCGCATTGCTGTTTTTTGCCTTTACAATGCCTTTTCGGCTGATTCTCGCCGAAATAACGGAAATGCGGCCTGTTGCGGCTCTTGCCCCTGTTTTGGGACTTATTTTCGGCTTTCCTGCGGCGGCAGGCTGCGCTGTGGGAAACATTATCACCGATATTCTTTCGGGCTACGGCATATCCTATGCACTTTTAAGCGGCGCACAGCAGTTATTTTACGGTATGCTTGGCTATGTGCTGTGGCGCAGATTTAACAAGGAGCGTGACGGAAGTGAATTCTGCCTTGACAGTATTTCAAGGCTGCTTAAGCTTTTCCTTGTTATGGCAATAACGGCGTCGGTTAACGTAGTCGGCACCGCCGTAATAAATCATGCTTACAGCGTTTCTGATATTATCACCATAAACAGCCTTTATACCTTTTTAAATCTGTTTGATTCGGGCATATTGTTCGGCTGTCCACTAATGATTGCAGGTCATTTCCTGCAAAAATACCTTAGTAACCTTGGCAGTGAAAACAAGGAGAAGTTATTCAAATTTTCCCTTAACGAGCGAATGATACTCAACACCCTTATTACCGGACTTGGAATATGCGTGATGATAGGCTCTGCTGTTTACATTACCGACAAAATGGGCGACAATGACAGCGCAGTGGGACTGTGGGGGAAAATGTATCTTTTTCAGACAATCGCTCTTAACTTCTATTTTGCTTTGTCAATGGGTTTTATGTGGTTTACCGAGCGGAAAATTTCCCGTCCCGTGGAACAGCTTGCAGAGGTGGCAAAGACCTATTATTCCGAACATTCCGATGAAAACGGCAGGAAAAAGCTGCTTGAAGCCTGCGCTGAATATTCAAAGGACAGCACCGAGGTAGGCAATCTTGCACGCTCATATATTTCAATGGCGGAGGATATAGAAAGCTACGTTGAAAATCTGCAAAGCGTTACTGCCGAAAAGGAACGTATAAATGCGGAATTAAGTCTTGCCTCCAACATTCAGGCCCATATGCTGCCCTGTATTTTTCCTGCGTTCCCCGAACACAGCGAGTTTGACGTTTTCGCCACAATGACTCCCGCAAAGGAAGTAGGCGGCGATTTCTACGACTTCTTTATGGTGGATGAAAGCAATGTTGCCACCGTTATAGCGGACGTATCTGGAAAGGGCGTTCCTGCGGCGCTGTTTATGGTAATAGCAAAGACCCTTATCAAAAATTATGCACAGAGCGGCATTGAGCCCAGCGAGGTGTTTACCACCGTAAACCGTCTTTTATGCGAGGGAAACGACGCCGGGCTGTTTGTTACGGCGTGGATGGGCGTGCTGAATATAAACACGGGAAAGCTTACTTATGTAAACGCAGGACACAATCCGCCATTGCTAAGGCAGGAGGGCGGCAGTTTTGATTTTCTTCGTTCACGTCCCGGCTTTGTTCTTGCGGGAATTGACACAATGAAATATAAGCAGAACGAGCTGTTTTTGAAGCCGGGGGACAGGCTTTTCCTTTACACCGACGGAGTTACCGAGGCAAAAAACGCCGCTCGTAAGCTTTATGGCGAGGAACGGCTGAAAAGCTACATAAACGGCAATGCCGATAGCAGAGCGGAGGATATTCTCCACGGACTGAAAGCGGATATTGACGGCTTTGCAGGAGAAACTCCACAGTTTGACGATATGACAATGCTTATGCTGGATTTCAGAAAGTTCTGCGAGTAACGGCAGTTAACGGATAACGTATAAAGCTGTCCGTTTTTATGGTAAAAAGCAAATTGCAGCATACAGAAACAATTCCGTATGCTGCAATTTGTGTTATTTAAAGGAAATACGTAAGCTTAGTTAGAGGAAGATGAGCTGTTCTGAGCGTAGGCGATAATCTGGAGCACTCTGTAAATAAGCTCGAGGAGCGCAATTACCATATCGTTTACATACTCGATATTGTAAAGTCTGAACAGCTTTTTGCTCATTTCGATTTCTTCTTCGGTAGCAAGGCCCTCTGCTCTCATTATCTCAATAGCCTTTGCCTGCGCCTTTTTCTCCGTCTTTAAAACGTAAATTGACATAATAAAGGAAGCAAGGTATATAAGCAGACCCAGTATCGAAAGCAGAATTACGCAGGTGCCTGTTACGCTATTTAAAACGAATATGTCGATTAAAGCACCGATAAGTATAAGGGGAATAAACATTACAGGGCCGAAATAAATGAAGGGCGTAAGTCTTACACGAGTTTTCATATCGGAATCATTTTCCTTGTCAAGAATGGCAAGGGAGGATTTCTGTGCCGCCATTGTAAGTGATGTAACGCTTTTCTTCTGCCAGGTAAGTCTTCTCAATCTTACTTTTTTGAAGTAATGGCTGTAACTGTTGCCGAACATAATTGAGCCTGTTTTCTTTACCTTGATGTGCTGAAGTCCGTTTTTGTCAAGAATTTCTCTTGCAACCTGTTCGCCTGTTTTGCCGCAGCTGTTTTCCTTGCGGTTGTATTTGACGTAGGAAACGCTTAAGTAAATGGAAATTACAAGAGCGATAATTGATGCAATGACAATCAGTATGGCAACTGCGCCCATTGCAAGAATAATGCCGTCCGAAACATTATCCAGAGTACCGTCGGAGTATTGACGGATGAAATTTGCAATATCTGACATTTTTACTCCTCCTTATGTCTGTTTTTAATGAACTCATATTATACAATGCTTAGTGCAACAAAAGTGCAACACGAATTTTTTTACTTTGTAACGGTTTTGTAAGACTTTTGTGTTATACTTAGTACAAAAAGTAAAAAAATGCGACTATAATACTAATTCCTAATCTCCTTATAGACAAAGTCTATAAGGAGAGCCGCCATAAAGGCGGCTAGTCAAAACCTATGGTTTTGACTGAATTAGTATTGAACGGCTTTCCTGCGGCTTCGCCGCACCCACCGCAAAGCGGTGGGATCAACCTATAGACAATGTCTATAGGTTGATTAGGAAATAGTATAAGCTAATAGGAAAGGAAAGAATATGCAGGAAGAAAGGCGTGCAGCTGTAATAGAAAGTATGACGTCAAATCTACCCGTTTTGCGCGCAAAGCTGAATATTTCTCAGGCGGCTCTTGCTGAAAAGCTGGACGTAAGCCGTCAGCAGATTGTTGCCATTGAAAACGGAAAGCGCAGAATGTCGTGGACTACGTATTTAGCACTGTACTATCTTATGGACAGCAATCCCGAAACAAAACCGCTTCTTGCGGCTCTCGGAATTACCGCAGAGGATTGAGTCGGCAAAGGGCGGGGCAAAAAGCAATACTATTGTAAACGCGGAGGTACAAATGAATATTAAGGACAGAATGATTATTGACGATTACCGCAAGAGCAGAAACGATTTTTTACGGCTTGAACAAATCGTTGCGGATATGCTCAAAAAAATCACGGAGGATTGTCACATTATCCCTGCGGGAATCGAACACCGTGTAAAGGGCGAACAAAGCTTGCAGGGAAAGCTTTATAAATACGGTGACTGGCATCAGAGCCTTGACGAGCTTACTGACATTCTGGGTGCAAGAGTGATCTGCTTTTTCTCGGACGAGGTGGACATTATCGGCAAAAAGGTTGAGGAAGCGTTCAAGGTGGATTATGAAAAATCCTCCGACAAACGCAAGCTGATTGCGGCGGATACTTTCGGCTATTTATCACTTCATTACATAGTTTCTCTGCCCGAAAATGCAGGCTATCCCGAGGAGCTTTGCAGCAAGCGCTTTGAAATACAGATACGGACAATTCTCCAGCACGCCTGGGCGGCAATCGACCACGACATTGCCTACAAAAGCAAGTTCGGCGTGCCAAGACAGATTACACGCTCCTTTTCACGGCTGGCAGGACTGCTTGAAATTGCCGACGACGAATTTGTCCGCACCCGTGACGCAATGAATGCCTATACCACCGAAACACATCAGAAAATTATGGATAATACGGCGGATGATGTGCTTATAGATATGGTTTCCCTTAATGAATATGTGAAGTACAACCGCAGAATGACCGAATTTCTCCGTGAGCTTGCCGACCTTTGCAATGCGGAAATTATGGAGATAAATCCCGAAAGCTATCTCGAACAGCTTGCTTGGCTCGGAAAAAACACAATAGGCGATTTGCAGCAAATGCTGGAGGAAAACAGAGAGCTTGCCATAAAGCTTATTGAACAGTCACTTGCGGCAACCGACCTTGATATTATTTCATCAAATGTGGGCTTCAGATTTTTGTGCCACGCAGAGCTTTTGAACAAGGGCTACAGCGAGGAAAAAATAAAGGAGTTTATGGGACTTACCACAAGCGACGGCGCCCGTGTGGAAAAGCAGGCAAAGCGGCTTCTGCGTACTTACGAGAAGATTAAGGAGAAGTAATGTCAATGACCAACGAGGAAAAGCTAAAAAAAGCCCTTGATTTTGCCACCGAGAAGCACAGCGGACAATTCCGCAAGGGCGGTCTGCCGTACATTACTCACCCCGTAACTGTTTCCGAAATTGTAAAGGCTAACGGCGGCGGAATTGACGCACAGATAACCGCTTTGTTCCACGATTTGCTTGAGGACACCGAAGCCACCGAGGAGGAAATAGAGGCAATCGGCGGAAAAGAGGTTCTGGAGGCGGTAAAGCTGCTTACCAAGCAAAAGGGCTATATAATGGAGAGGTATGTAGAGGGAATACGTTCAAATCCCATTGCTAAAATGGTTAAGGCGGCGGACAGACTTCATAATCTTCAAAGCGCTTTCTGCACCGACGATTCTTTTAAGCGAAGATACATACTTGAATCTATCGACTGGTATCTTGATTTTTCACCCGAAATTCCAAAGGCTGTTAAGGCGCTGGTGGATTCCCTTGACCAGCCTCTTCCCAAGCAGTCCCTTGAATATGAGCCGCTGGACTATAAGGGAACGTTATGTGCAGAGGGCTTTGCACTTTGCGGCAATATCTGTTACAGCCTTTCGCCGAATGAAATACGCACTGTAAAGGGCTATGCGGTTTGTATCGGCGGAAAATCAATGGGCGTATTTGAAACGATGCCCGATGAGTATTCGGGCATTTCCGTTGCCGATTACGGCGATAAGCTGATTATTCCCGGAATGGTTGATCTGCATATTCACGCTCCACAGTATGCATTCCGAGGAATGGGAATGGATATGGAGCTTATGGACTGGCTTGAAAAGCAGGCTTTTCCCGAGGAGGAAAAGTACGAGGATTTGTCCTATGCAGAAAAGGCGTACAGCCAATTTGCGGAGCAGATGAAAAAAAGTGCAACCACCCGTGCCTGCATTTTTGCCACAAAGCACCGTGACGCTACCGAAATTCTTATGGATAAAATGGAGCAGACGGGAATTATCAGCTATGTTGGCAAGGTAAATATGGACAGGGAAGCGCCGACTGCCTTATGCGAACCTAATGCAGATTTTTCAGCCTTTGACACCTACGGCTGGCTCAATGACATAAAGGGAAAATACCGCAACACAATGCCTATTCTTACCCCAAGATTTGTTCCCTGCTGTACTGACGAGCTGCTTAGTCAGCTGGAGGAAATACAGCGTGCCTACCATTTGCCCGTTCAGTCCCACCTTTCCGAAAACAGAGGAGAAATTGAATGGGTAAAGGAGCATTGCCCCGACGTGAAATTCTACGGCGACGCTTACGACCGATACGGACTTTTCGGCAAGACTAAGGGCGAGGGAAAGCCTGCAAAAACCATTATGGCTCATTGCGTATATTCCTCCGATGAAGAGGCGGAGCGGCTTTGCGAAAACGGCGTTTTTATCGCTCATTGCCCCACGTCAAATATGAATTTATCCTCGGGAATTGCCCCAATCCGCAAGTATATGGATATGGGCGCACGAATCGGACTTGGCAGCGATGTTGCGGGAGGTCAGACCGAATCCATATTCCGTTCCATAACCGACGCAATTCAGGTTTCAAAGCTGTATTGGCGGATTGCAGACGGAGAAATGAAGCCCCTTACCTTTGAGGAAGCCTTTTATATGGCCACAATGGGCGGCGGAGAATTTTTCGGCAAGGCAGGCAGCTTTGAAAAGGACTACGAGTTTGACGCAGTAGTACTTGACGATTCGCTTTTGCCCCACCCGCAGGAGCTTACCCTGAGAGAACGGCTTGAACGGTCGGTTTATCTGGGACTTGATGAAAAGGGAATCTGTGCAAAATACGCCGCAGGAAATAAAATAATTTGACCCAATGAACGAAAATAAACCGTAAGGAGAATAACAATGAACATTATCACAGAAAAAAACAACGACCTATTGACAATTGCGCTGGAGGGCGAGCTGGACGCTCTTTCTGCGCCTCTGCTTGACAAGGAAATAAACGATAAGCTTGGGGACTGCAACGAAATTGTCTTCGATATGGAAAAGCTGGAGTACATTTCATCGGCGGGACTTCGCGTACTGCTCACAACACAGAAGCTTATGAACGACAGAGGATCTATGAAGCTGAAAAATGTTGCCGACGCTGTAATGGACGTTTTCGATATTACAGGCTTTTCGGATATACTTTCCATTGAATAAACAGAAATTGCAATTGCTTACGGGCGCCTGCACGGCAGGAAAGGACAAAAAAGGAAGTGACTGCTATGCGGATTTTTGCAGTAGATGATGAAAAACTGGTGCTTGAATCTTTGGTCAGCGCCATAAAAGCCGCCGTGCCCGAAGCGGAGGTACACAGCTTTCAGAAGCCCTCGGAGGCAATCGAGAAATTGCAGCAGATTAGCTGCGACGTGGCGTTCCTTGATATAAAAATGAGGGGGATGACGGGGCTGGAGCTTGCACGGCGAATGAAGGAAATACAAGGGGATATAAACATTGTCTTTGCGACGGGCTACTCGGAATATACCCTTGAAGCCTTCAGGCTGTACGCAAGCGATTATCTCCTTAAGCCCGTTACTCCGGATATGGTTGCACGGGCAATGGAAAATCTGCGCAATCCCGTTAAGCGTACAAGCGGCAATAAGCTGAAAATACGCTGTTTCGGCAACTTTGAGGTTTTTGCGGACGACAAGCCCGTTATGTTCAAAAGGGCAAAGGCAAAGGAAGTGCTGGCATATCTGGTTGACAGAATGGGTTCAACCTGCACAATGGGCGAAATAATGTCGGTTATATGGGAGGACGGAGTTGACAATTCCTCACGGCACAGCAATCTCCGCAATCTTATTTTCAGCCTGAAGCGCACTCTTGCGGAGGTAGGAGCGGAGGACGTAATTGTCAAGGGCAGAAACACCATAAGCATTGACTGCGATAAGGTGGACTGCGACTATTACGACTTTCTGCGGCAGATTCCCTACGCAGTGAACAGCTATCACGGGGAATATATGTCCCAGTATTCCTGGGCGGAAATTACCACCGCCTCGCTGCCCATACTGACAGAAAATAAGGGGATAAATATTTTTCACGCTAAAAAATAAGCCTTTCCGTAAATTCGGGAAGGCTCAGTCTGTCGAAAAAGTCCAGAAACCTCTGGGCTTTTTCTTCATTATGTGGT
>JBJERI010000066.1:0-15616 GCA_051882195.1 Ruminiclostridium sp.
CCTTTTCGCCTTTCTTTCTCTTGATTGTACTCCACTTGGAATGTCCTGACATAAGTATAACTCCTTTATTTAGTATGGTTTTCAGTAGGATTGTACCCTGCTGTAATTATCGTAATACAGGCAATAGCCGCCCATAAAATGCTGTATATCGTCTATTCTCAGACGGAAATAGTCCTCCCTTACCGCAAAGCTGTCAAGGTATCTTTGAGGCAGCTTGAAATACATTGCGTATTCAGGGAAAATGAAGAAATTCATTCCGTAATCAACACGGTGCTTTATTGCCTCAATAAGCCTGTCTGCATTAAATTCCTCAAGATATGAACATTCATAGCCGTTTACCATTATGCGGTCGTAAAGTTCGAATGCCGCCATAAGGGTTTCAAGCTGTGTGGGTGTGGCTCTTTTGTTTCTGAGAGCCGTTCCCGTGTATTCGTCAACATTTTTCAGCCCGAAGCTTAAATATTCCTCCTTGGGAACATATTTTGTAAGCTCGTTGAAGCCGTAGGAAATCCAATGGCTGTGCTGCTCCTCATAATTGTTGGCAATAAAGTATTCCGCAGACCTTTCACAGGCGTTGAGATACTTTTTGCTGCCCGTTGCGCCATAAGCCTTTGCAAGAGCGAACATTGCCTCTCCGTCAAAGAAAATAATCCTGTACGGCTCTTTCAGGGTGAAATCCATATTGTAAACGTGATTGAAGCCGCCGCTTTCGTTCTGCATATACAGAATGCCGTTGGCGAGAGCCTTCATTTCGGACATATACTTGTCCGTACCCATAGCGTCCATATACTCGCACAGGGCAAGCACCGCAATTCCGTTGCCGCCTAACTTAAGCTCGTTTGAGGGAATGTCGATAAGGAAAGCGGTCTTGCTGTCCTTGTAAACGCACTGGCTAAGCATATATTCAACGGATTTGTCGATAGTGTTTATAGTGTTCTTGTCACTTGTTATCTTGTATTGCAGAATCAGATTCCACATCGCTCCTGCATGACGGACATTGTTGTAGGATTTCATCACCCTTGCGGTAACCGGCTTGAAACCGTAATAAAAGCTGCCGTCCTCCTTAAGAATACTGCCGAAATAATCGGAGGTATCGGCGCAAAGCTGCTTCAGCGCTTGTTCGTCCATATCCGTGTAACGTCTGTAATACTCATTCAGCTCATAGGTTTTGCTCTGCTCGTCGCAGAAATAAGCCTTTGTTTCAAACAGATAAAGCTTTTCGGGTACTTCATCAAGCTTGATTTTGCGGTTATCGGAAAAATAACTGTTGATGTTTTCAAGCTTAAGCCCGCCCTTTTCAAAGTCAATAAAGTCGTTGCTGTTAAGCTCCGCTTCAAGCATTGCTCTGCCGAAATAATCGTTAAAGGCAATTCCCTTGCGGAAACAGCAGGGATTTGTGCTTTTCAGCCTTTCGCACAAGTCTGTATATGTAACCGCTTCTATGTCGGTAACAACGTCGCATTTTACCCAATAAGCAGTCATATCTAAATTATAAGCCTTTTCCGCCGCTTTGTCAAAGGCTTTTTTCAGGTCGCTTCCTCTTGCGTAAACCACCTTTGCCTGTTTTTTACCGTCGGAAAGGGAAATAAACACAACGGGTTTTGAAATATTGCGGACTACATTGCTGATTTCGCTGTCATTTGTTATTTCCTCGTAAAGCAGCGAAAGCTTTCCTTTAAGGCTTTCCGTTTCCTTTGCAGAGGAAACTACGGTAAAGCCCGAAACCGCAATGCAGATTGTAAGCAATACTGCAATAATCCTTTTTGTCATAATTACTCTCCTGTCATATATTGGGCATAAAGCCTTCGCCTGTTACCTCGCCTGCGTTTGTAATGATAATAAAGGCGTTGGGGTCAATTTCCTTTACCATACGCTTTATTTTGGGATACTCGTTTTTTCGCACGGCACAGCAGATTATGTGCTTTTCGTTGCCCGAATAAGCCCCCGTGCCGTCAAGATAGGTAACGCCCCTGTCTATTCCCGACATTATTTCCTTTGCGATTTCCTCGTAGGAATCGGAGAAAATAAGCATCATTTTCGCCTCAAAGCTGCCGTAAAGTATCATATCAATTACCCTTGAGCAGACGAAAATGGAAATAATGGAATATAGACCCGATTCAATGCTTTTAAAAGCAACCATTGAAATTGCAACAACAATTGCGTCAGTTGCCATCATTATCTTGCCAAGACTGAAATAGGGCAGCCTTTTGTTGATAAGCTTGTTAACAATATCCGTGCCGCCCGAAGTGCCGTCACGGAGATAATTAAGACCCAAGCCCACCCCAAGCAGCAATCCGCCGAAAATTGCCGCAAGTATATGCTCTCCCTCGTAAACGGGGAAAAGGTCATCAGATAATCGGTAGCAAAGGTAATTGTTGCAACCGAGATTATTGTTTTTATCATCAGCTTTTTCCCGAGGAAAATAAAGCCGATAATCAGCAGCGGCACGTTGATTGCGCCGTAAATAACACCCACGTTAATGCCCGTATAAGCGTTGATAACCGTTGCAAGACCCGAAACGCCGCCGGGGGCGATTTCGTTGGGAGTAGTAAAACAGTGAAGTCCTGCCGAATAAATCAACGACGCCGCAATAATTACGATAATGTCGATTATCCACTTTTTAACGGACTCCGCCTTTGGATTTTGCTTTTTGTTACGTTTCTTCGCCTTTCCCATTGTAAATTACCTCAAAAAGTTCTTCCATACGCTGATTTGCACCGATAAGGTACAAATAGCCAAACAGAGCCTCCAGCGCTGTGGCACGGCGGTATTCCCTTGGGTTTGAGCTTCTCGGAACAGTTGCGGTGTGAGAATTGCGCCCTCTGCGCACAATTTCAGCCTCCGCCTCCGTCAGCATTGGCTCGATCAAATCTATCGCCGCCGACTGATAGGAAGCCCGTACCTTTTCAACCGCCGCCTTATGCAGCTTGCTTGACGGGCAGCTGCCGCCAAGAACTATTTTTTGCCGCACGAGTACTTCATATACACTGTCGCCAAAAAAGGCGAGAGTAAGCGGACTGTAAGCCCTTGCCTGTTCCTCACTGATTATTTCCATAAAACCTCTTAACGTACATACTGGAATTCAAAATCGAAAATGGAAACCGTGTCCTCTTCCTCAATTCCCGCCGCTTCAAGAGCGTCAATAATACCGCTTGAACGGAGAACTCGCTGGAAATACTGCAAGCTTTCATAATCGTCCATATTGACTGTGCTGATAATGGGAGCAAGCCAGTCGGCTGTTACCTCGTAGAAATGAGCGTCCACCTTTTCCACCTTGAAACTGTGCTTTTCGGTGTTCATCTTGTCGATTTCCTCAAGGGTCAAAGGCTGTACCTCAAAGCGCTTTGCAGGCGGCAGCTCGTCCAGCTTTGCCGCAACCGCTTCAATAAGCTCCTGCGTACCCATTGTGGTAGCCGCTGAAATTACGAAGAAAGGCAGTTCCTTTTCCGCAATAAAGCTGCGAAAATCCTCAATTTGTTCCTCTGTTGCCATATCCGCCTTGTTTGCGGCAACAATCTGTGGGCTTTCCGCAAGGTCCTCGCTGAAATTGCGCAGCTCCTTATTTATCTTTTCGAAATCGTCCTTGGGGTCACGTCCCTCAATTCCCGAAACGTCAACCACATGAACAATAAGCCTGCACCGCTCAACGTGGCGGAGGAATGCGTGTCCAAGACCTACGCCCTCGCTTGCGCCCTCGATAAGTCCCGGAATGTCCGCCATAACGAATGACTTTTCATTGACCTTTACCACGCCTAAAACGGGAGTAAGGGTGGTAAAGTGATAGTTGGCAATTTCGGGCTTTGCGGCGCTTACAACGCTTATAAGACTGGATTTGCCCACATTGGGGAAACCAACAAGTCCAACGTCAGCAAGGAGCTTAAGCTCAAGGGTAACGTCGAATTTTTCCCCGGGATAGCCCGGCTTTGCAAAGCGGGGAATCTGCCTTGTGGGAGTTGCAAAGTTCATATTGCCCTTGCCGCCAAAACCGCCCTTTGCTACAACAACGGGCTTATCGTCGGAAATATCCGCAAGTATTCTGCCCGTATTGCTGTCCTTGATTACCGTTCCTCTTGGCACAAGAATAACCGTGTCGGGAGCGGATTTGCCCGTACAGCGCTTTGCGCCGCCGTTTTCGCCGTTCTGCGCCACATATTTTTTCTTGTAGCGGAAGTCGATCAGCGTTGACATATTATTGTCAGCTTGAAAGATTATGTCGCCGCCCTTGCCGCCGTTTCCGCCGTCGGGACCTCCTGCTGCAACGTATTTTTCTCTGTGAAAGGAAACGGCGCCGTTTCCGCCGTCCCCTGCCTTTATTGAAATTTTAACTATATCTACAAACATTTTTACGCTCCTTTCAAGGAGTAGATAAAAGGCTTTTCAAAGCCCGTAAATACACATTTAGGGCGGAATTTCTCCCGCCCTTAAAAGTATTCCTGCAATTATTCAGCGATTACGCTAACCTGCTTGCGGTCCTTGCCAAGTCTTTCAAACTTTACAATACCGTCAGCAACTGCAAACAGTGTATCGTCTGAACCCTTCTTTACGTTTGTGCCCGGGTGAATGTGTGTACCACGCTGCTTAACTAAAATGTTGCCTGCTGTTACAAACTGACCGTCGGCACGCTTTGCGCCAAGTCTCTTGGATTCACTGTCACGACCGTTCTTTGTAGAACCCATACCTTTTTTATGAGCGAAGAACTGTAAATTTAAAATTAACATTTTGTATTCCTTTCCGTATCTCTGACCCTTACGGCAATGCCCCCGTTCTGCTCCCCTATTATTTCAAGATGAGCCTTTAACGACTGCAGAACCTTTACGGCGTCAGTGTTTTCTTCTGGCTTATTTAATTTGAGTGCAATGGAGTTTTCTTCCGCAACGACCTTTGCGTCAGCCTCCAGAAAATCGGTTATTGTGTTTGCGGCAAGCATTACAGCGGAAGTAACAGCGGCACATACAATGTCGTATCCGTATTCAGCCGTTCCTGCGTGACCCGAAACCATAAAACCGACAAGGTTTTCACCCTTTCGGGCAAATTCAGCTTTTATCATAGCCGATTAAGCGTTGATAGCTTCAATCTTAACCTGTGAATATGGCTGTCTGTGACCCTTTGCTCTCTTAACACCCTTCTTTGGCTTGTAAGTAAATACTGTGATCTTCTTACCCTTGCCGTTCTTTAATAAAGTTGCCTTTACGGAAGCGCCTTCAACGTATGGAGCGCCAACCTTAACGCCGTCGTCATTGCCAACCATGATAACCTTGTCAAAGTTTACTTCGCCTTCTTCTACGCCAAGCTTTTCAACGAAAACGATATCGCCTTCCTTAACCTGGTACTGCTTTCCACCTGTTTCGATTACTGCGTACATTTTTTATACCTCTTTTATTAAACTCGCTGTGCTTATTCCGAACGAAATCAGAAAGGGCGGCGCCTTTTTTAGGCACACTTAAAAAAGCCCTACACATGCGGCTTTATTATTTTATCACACCCGACAGGCTTTGTCAAGAGTTTTTTCCTTTATTCCTTAAAAAATTTGAAATAAAGTATGTACTGGAACGCCGCAAGCCCTGCAAGGAGCGTAAGTATAAGTATCTGTGCAATGCCCCACATGGATTTTACGGTGAAAATTACTGCAAGATAAATCCCTAAAGCGGTTAAAATTCCGCCGTTCAGCAGAAATCTTTTGCTTTTCATTTGCTCTGAATACGCTTTGCCATAACCGTATTCTTCATCAGCATAGCGATTGTCATAGGACCAACGCCGCCGGGAACAGGCGTAATCCAGCCTGCCTTTTCGGCGCACTCCTCAAATCTGACGTCGCCGCACAGCTTGCCCTCGGCGTTTCTGTTCATGCCAACGTCGATTACCACTGCGCCCTCTTTCACCATATCTGCGGTAACAAAGTCCGCACGTCCCACGGCGCTTACCAGTATATCAGCCTTGCTGCATATTTCCGCAAGATTCTGGGTTTTGGAATGGCATATTGTTACGGTTGCGTTTTCGTGAAGAAGCAGCATTGCCATGGGCTTGCCAACAATGTTTGAACGCCCGATAACAACGCAGTTCTTGCCGCAGACGTCAACTCCCGTGCTGTGGATAAGCTCCATTACCCCCGCAGGTGTACATGGTAAAAATGCGTAATTGCCTATCATAATCTTGCCCACGTTTACCGCATGGAATGCGTCAACGTCCTTAAGGGGAGAAATACGTTCGATGATTTTTTCCTCGTTAATCTGCTTGGGCAGCGGCAGCTGAACAAGAATACCGTTTATTTTGCTGTCACTGTTGAGTGTATCAACCAGTTCAAGAAGCTGTTCTTCCGTTGTTTCCTCGGGCAAAGCGTATTCGTAGGACTTGATTCCACACACCTCGCAGGCCTTTTTCTTGTTGTTCACATAAACACGGCTTGCCTGATTATTGCCCACAATTACCACTGCAAGACCGATGTCAAGACCGTCACGGAGGATTTCCTCACGAACGCTTTCCTTAACCGCAGCCGAAACTGCCTTTCCGTCAATTATTTTCGCCATTTTCGTTATCCTTTCCCTCTGTATCTTCGGTTTCGTCCTCATCGCCTAAAATGCTTGGGGCAACGGGAGCCTGTGCTTCCTTCATTGCCTTTCTGCCTGCTTCAAGCTCCTTTTCAAGTGCCTGCTTTTTCCTGTAATCCTCAAGCACCTTAGCGCTTTCCTCAGTGTCCTTGTACATTTTGTAATCGGTATTTCTCAGCTTAAGCTTGAAGAAAATAATTAAGAACAAGGCAAACGCCGAGGAAGCAATGGCAATAACCTGCGAAATTCTCAATGAGCCTGCATAAAGGCTGTCAGTCCTCAGTCCCTCAATCCAGCCGCGGCCTGCGCCGTACCACACAACGTAGAAAAGGAAAATTTCGCCGTCAAAGGAACGTATTCTGTTGCCGATAAAGTGGATAAGCAAGAAGCCCACAATGCACCACAGGCTCTCGTAAAGGAAGCAGGGGTGAACCAGCGCCCCCGATTCAATGCCAAGCTCCTTGCAGGCGTTGATGTAGTTGGGAGAGTCGATAATAATTGTACCCGTCATGCCCCATGGCAAATCGGTCGCGGTCGGAGCGCCGAATGCCTCCTGATTTACAAAGTTGCCCCAGCGGCCTATGCCCTGTCCGATAAGAAAGCCCAGTCCCGCAAGGTCAAGGAGCGGCAGGAAAGGTCTTTTCCTGATTTTGCACACAACAAAGCCTGTGATTACCGCCGCAATAATGCCGCCGTAAATGGCAAGTCCCCCGTCACGAAGTCCCGTAATTGCAGTCCAAAGGGTGTATTTGTTGGTATTTGCGGGGTCTAAGTTGTAGAAAATGCAGTAGTAGGCTCTTGCGCCGATAAAGCCAACGATTGTGGCAATAAAGGCTGTGTCGAACACCTCGTCAGCAAGCAGTCCCACCTTTTTTGCGTGCTTAAGTGCATAGGCAAAGCCAAGGACAACGCCTAACGCAATAATGATTCCGTACCAGTAAATGTCTATTCCGAATACCGAAAAGGCAATACGGTCAATTCTTATATCCCCCGAAAAAAGATTGGGAAATTCAATTACTTCAGTAAGATTTCTAAGCATAAATACCTCGCCGCCTTATTCAACAGGCTCAACAATTGAAATGCTGGAATTTTCAATATCAAATTCCTCCAGCTTCTTTACAATATCATCAAATGTTGTATTTGCCGCCGCTTCCACCATTTCATAAACGGAAACTCCGTCCATTTCAGCCGAAAGGAGATTTGTAGCCATTGACTCAACATTGTTGAACATTGTCAGCAGCTCGCCGTAGGTTTTCTTTTTGATATTTTCAAATTCTTCCTTTGAAACTCCCTCTTTTCTAAGGCGGTAAAGCTCCTTTTTGATTTCCTCAAAAACCTTGTCCGGCTCTCTTGATTCGCCGTCTGCAATAGCCGTAAAGAAGCCTCTGCCGTTGAAAATGCCCACGTTGAAGGTATCGTTTATCAGTCCCTGCTCGTAATTGTCGTTGTAAAAACGGCTTGTCTTGCCAAGGCAAAGTTCCAGCATAATGTTGTACTGAATATAGTCACGGACGTTTTCGATACCCTTTCTTGGAGCCATTTTGAAGAAAATGTTAAAGAGCGGCAATGAGCAGGACAGCTTCTGCACCGTTCTCTTTTCCTTGACCTCATAAGGCTCTTCGGGAACGATTTTTTCAAGCCCCAAGTCCTCGCTGGGCTTAAGCAGTCTGTCACAGATTTCAAGGGTCTTGTCAACGTCAAAGTTGCCTGCAATGCTCAGCACCATATTGTTCAGATTGTAGAACGTGTTGTAGCAGCGGTAAAGCAGGTCCTTATCAATCTGTGCAATACTTTCTATCGTGCCTGCAATGTCAATTCTTACGGGATTGTTGTGATAAATCGCCTGAAGTCCGTTGAACATTACACGCCAGCTTGGGTCGTCAAGGTACATTTTGATTTCCTGACCGATAATGCCCTGTTCCTTCTGAACGGTTTCGTCGGTGAAATAAGGCTCCTGCACGAAATTAAGCAGTATTTCAAGATTTTCCTCAAATTTCTGTGAGCAGGAGAAAAGGTATGCGGTCTTGTCAAAGCTGGTGAAAGCATTGGCGTTTGCGCCTGTTTTTGCGTAAAGCTCAAAAGCGTCGCACTCGTCGTTCTCAAACAGCTTATGTTCAAGATAATGGGCGATACCCTCGGGCACTGTCACAAAATCCTTGTCCTTGTTGGTCTTGAAAGTGGTATCAACCGAGCCGTAATTTGTACCGAACAAGGCGTAAGCGCTTGAATAGCCTTTCATCGGGTAAAGACATATTGTACAGCCGCTGGGGTGCTTTATTCTGATATATTCCTCGTTTACACGCTGATTTCTGATTATTTCCTTATTCATTGGCTTCACCCTCCCCGTTTGATGTGAGAATATAAACCGTGTCAAGCTTCATTGAGTTTGCCGCTTGGATTATCTGTTCTCTTGTTACCGCCATATCCTGCTCCATTACTTCCTCGGGAGTTTTAATATCGTTCATATATATTGCGGACAAGTACCAGCCTGCAATTGCGCTTAAGCTGTCGCCTATGGTTTTCATTGTGTTCTGTGCGTTAAGCTTTGCAAACATAACATCATCATCGGTGAAATTGCCCTTTTTCATATCCTCGAACTGTGCGATAATTTCAGCCTTTGCCTTTTCAATGTTGGAATTTTCAATGCCGCAGTCGATAAGCATAGCGCCTTTCTTCTCGTTATATCTTGCCCAGCAGTAATAGCAGAGGGACAGCCTTTCACGGACGTTCAGAAACAGCTTGGAGGTTGTTGTTCCGCCGTAAACCTTTGACATAATGCGGATTGCCGAGGGATTGTCCAAATCCGACTTCATAACCAGCACCATTTTGCTCTGCGTTACGGAAAGCTTGTCAATCTGTTCCTCGGCGGTTTCCTTTGCCTTTGAAATGTCGGAGCGGCAAAGGGCAATTTCTCCTCTTTCAACCTCTCCGAAAGCCTTTGCAAGCTTGTTTTTAGCGCTTTCAAAGTCGTTGCAGCCAACGCAGATAATCTCCACGGGACAATGAGCAAGCATATTTTCATAAGCGGCGTAAGCGTCCCTTGCGTTGATTTTTTCCGCAAGCTCAACCGTTCCGTCCTGACTTAAGGAAGCAGGCTCGCCCCTGAAAGCCATTTCCGTACCCTTGTGAACGGCGTAGGAACGCTTGTCGTTAAGCTCCGCCTGAATATCGTCAATAAGCATCTGCTTTTCGAGGGCGGTAGTTTTTTCGGGGAAAACGCCCTTTTCAACCACAGGATTGAACAGGCAGTCCAGCAGAATATCCAGCGCTTCCTCGGTAATTTTCTCTCCGTCAAGAGCGTAAGCGTCGTCAACAGAGGTAACGGACAGCCCCATATACTGAGTGTCGCCCAGCTTGCCAACAGTGTCGGAAAGCCTTGCGGCATAGAGGGCGGAAAGCTTGTTGTTAAGCTGCTTGAAGGTGGGATAGGTCTTGCTGCTTTTTGAAAGAATACCCGGTACAACGGCATTGAGCGCAACCGTTTTTTCGTCAAGCTGCGCCATAAAATTTACGGTGATTTTGTTCATCTTGAAGCGCTTATCGCAGATTGCGGTAAAAAATACGCCCTTTGCAATTTCAACGCGGTTTATATTATTGCTCATTTATTTAATCCTTTCATAATTTATTTTCCATATAGAGTTTAGTATATCATATTTCTTTTCAAAATGCCATACTTTTCATTAAAAATTCACATTTTATATTCAAAAAGGCAAAAAAATAAGACTTCAAAAAGAAGTCTTAAACTGAAATAAATGTATAATGTGTAGAACAAAAGAAAGGAGACAACTAAAAAACTAAACTAAATTAAAATGGAGGTCATTTAACTTGTCTATATAATACCACCGTTTGTTGTATTTGTCAATAACAAAAATACTAATTTGAAAAGTTTTGTATAAACTAACAAAAAGCCGCTTATAAAATTGAACAAAATAACAAAGGCAAGCTAACTAAAAGCTTGCCATATTGTATGTATTATACTTCAAGACGGGTTACAATCTCGTTGATTTTCAACAAGATTTCAGGCTGTAACCGCTGTTTTTCGCTGTCGCCTTTTAACAAATTCAACAATTCTTCTTCGCCCTTGACTACGTTGCTTGTATCCTTAAGGGTCAGGTCAAGCCTTACAAAGGGATTGGAAAAATATACAGCGCTGTTTATCCACAAATCAACTCCGCCGCTTTTCAGAATGTTTTTGAGAATTTCACGCTGACGGTTTACCTGCCGCAAGGGGTTTTCCATTTCCGAACAGGTTTCGTGGCCGTCCTTGTAGCGCTTGTACTGCCGCCAGAATTGTTCTGTATCGTCCCCCGAGATTTTGCCCGAGTGATTTTTCGCCTCTATTACAAAAACGCCCTTTTCCCCCACCACAAGCATATCTATTTCAGAGCGGTTCCGCTTGTATCTTACGGGCAGGTTGAGATAAATATTGCAGCTTCCATCCAGCTTCCGTGCTACTTTAAGCAGGGAGCGCTCCCCTTTCATTCCCGAAAGGAGAATACTGTACTGCCTTGCAAGGAAAAAATACGCCGAGCCGCACAGCACCATTGCCGCTATGATTATATAGGCAAAAACATAGTCCTCATTGCCCCTCATAGTGAAAATGAAGTACATCAGCAGCACCACGGGCAACACCGCAAATACCACCTGCATTACAAACAGCGCCGTCAGTTTTTTCTTGTTGGGATTTTTGCTTTTATGAATTTTCGCCATTATCTCTTTTTCCGCAATTATACGTTAAATCTGAACAGAACAATATCGCCGTCGCGCATAACGTAGTCCTTGCCTTCAAGACGGACAAGACCCTTTTCCTTTGCGGCAGCCATTGTTCCGCAGGCCATAAGGTCGTCAAAGCTTACTACCTCGGCTCTGATAAAGCCCTTTTCAAAGTCGGTATGAATTTTTCCCGCCGCCTGTGGAGCCTTTGTGCCCTTGGTGATAGTCCATGCTCTTACCTCGGGCTGCCCTGCCGTAAGGTAGGAAATAAGACCCAGCAAAGAATAGCCCTGCTTGATAATTCTGTTAAGACCCGATTCTTCAAGACCAAGGTCGGACAGGAAAAGCTCCTTTTCTTCTTTGTCCATATCGGAAATTTCAGCCTCGATCTGAGCGCAGATAGGAAGCACCTCACTGTGTTCTTCTGCGGCGATTGCGCAGACTGCCTTGTACTGCTCGTTGTTTTCGATATTGCCCTTGAAATCCGCCTCGCTTAAGTTTGCGGCATAAATTACGGGCTTGTTTGAAAGGAGCGGAGTGGACTTGATAAGCTCTGCC
This sequence comes from Ruminiclostridium sp., assembly GCA_051882195.1. GTDB lineage: Bacteria > Bacillota > Clostridia > Oscillospirales > Ruminococcaceae > Ruminiclostridium_E. The sequence goes on from JBJERI010000066.1 coordinate 11,817, forward strand.
TCGTCCTCTGTATAAGGGAATGAACGGGCGGACTTGCCGTCCTCAAGATGTGCAATAAGCTTTTCAAGGAAGTCTATTTCCTTCTGATAGGACTTGTCCCCTTTCAGCGCCTTTTTCGCACGGTCAATGCGTCTGTTCAGCACTTCAAGGTCGGAGAAAATCAGTTCAAGGTTGATTGTTTCAATATCTCTTGCTGCGCCGATTTTTCCGTCGACGTGTATTATGTTGGGGTCCTCAAAGCAGCGTACAACGTGTACTATTGCGTCAACCTCACGGATATTTGCAAGGAACTTGTTGCCAAGGCCCTCGCCCTTTGAAGCGCCCTTTACAAGTCCTGCAATGTCAACAAATTCCAGCGTTGCGGGAGTAAATTTATCGGGGTGATACATTTCCGCCAGCTTGTCCAGACGTTCATCGGGCACAGAAACAATGCCCACATTCGGCTCAATTGTGCAGAAAGGATAGTTTGCGGATTCAGCGCCTGCGTTTGTAAGCGCATTAAAAAGCGTGCTCTTGCCTACATTTGGCAAGCCGACCATACCAAGTTTCATATATTAACCTCTTTTTATTATAAAATGTCAGCTTATAGTATAGCATTGTTTTCGGATTTTTTCAAGCCTTAACGTGATTTTATACAAATTTTATTTTATCTTGTTGAAATTGGATTTGGTATATGCTATAATTGATATACTATATTATATAAATGAAAAGGATTCCAATGAAAACAGTTATTATAGATAACAGCCTTTGCAGCATTATTCCCAAAAAAGCTCCCGACGAAAAGGGTGCCGACGCCGATTTCAGAAGCTACGCCTCCTCGGTTTTCCAGTGCGGCGTTGACTATATGGAAATAAGACGGGAAATGCTGCCCTATTTTCACAACGTAAGGCTTGACGACCACTACATTCTGAATTTCAGCGACCCCTCCGATATGGAGCTGCTGAACGTTTTCAACTTTGCCTACGTTGTAATTCCGCCGAAATATGCTTATCTAATCCCAAAAATAGATATACCGGTAATTTACGAAATAAACATTACGGGACTTGATCTTATTGAAGCGCTGAAACGGCTTATTGCGGAAACCGACCTTACAAAAATTGCAATGATAAGGCTTTTCGGGGATTTTCGCCTTTCCGACGAGGAATTTTTCAGCATGATAAAATGGTACAAGGCAAGAATTGCCGTGCCGCTTGATATATGCCCGCTTAACACACATCTTACGGGGAATTACACCGCTATGCTCGCCTATCAGTGCAAGGTAAACTCAATTACTCTCTGCTACGGCAGCAGCAGGTATTTCACTCATCTTGAAGAATTTCTCATACTTATGCACTCAATGCTGGGCGTAATTTTTACGGAGGATTATCTCAAGGGCATTTACAAGGCGTCTATATGGGAGCAGGAGGTTTCGGAATATCCGAGAAATTTTGCAACGGAGCTTATTTCTTCAATCGGAAACACGCCTCCTTACATTGTCAATATCGACAGCGGACTTGTAAAGGTTCCCCAGCGCAAAAAGAAAATGGAAAATAAAAGACCGTCAGTTTCCGAAAAAAGTATTTCCGAATTTGATCTTGAACGTGAAATCGCAGACCAGCTGCTTGAAATAATGAAAAGCTCAGGTCTGTATTATCCCGATATACAGGACAAAAACAAGCTTAACTGAGAGGAGAATAAGGGTGGAAGTTGTACAATACAAATGTCCCAACTGCGGCGCCAATCTTGAATTCAGAGCCGAAACTCAGGACTTCGGCTGCGCATACTGCGGCAGCGACTTTACAAAGGAACAGATTGAACAAATTTATCCCAAGCAGGAGGAACACCCTCTTGACATGGAAGAGCCTGAAAAAACAGAGGAGGAAATAAGGCTGGAGCAGGAATTCGAGGCGGTAAACAGCCTTTACAACTGCCCAAGCTGCGGAGCGTCCATAATCACCGACGAAAACACCTCGGCAACCACCTGCTTTTACTGCCATTCTCCCGTTATTCTTACAGGAAGACTGTCGGGTCAGTTCCGTCCGTCAAAGATAATCCCTTTCAAAACCACAAGGGAAAACGCAGTCGCCAATTTCAAAGCATGGTGCGGCAACAAGAAATTTATCCCCAAGGATTTTAAAAGCGACGCAACCATTGACAAAATGCAGGGAATTTACATACCCTTCTGGCTTGCGGACTGCCGTGTAAACGGACAGATGATAGCCGTCTGCAAGCGGTCAAGCTCGGTAAAAAGCGGCGAATACATCACCACTCACACAAAGGAATACGCCGTTGTCCGGGAGGGCAGTATGATTTACGAGGGAATCCCCGCAGACGGCTCCTCAAAAGCCAACGACGAGCTTATGGAAAGCATTGAGCCCTTTGATTACAGCGAGCTTGAGGATTTTTCAATGTCCTATCTGTCAGGTCATGCGGCGGAAAAGTTTGATATAACAAAGGAACAGGTTTTCCCCCGTATTCAGAAAAGAGCCATTGACGATGCAGCGGCGCAGTTCAGAAGCACAATAAGCGGCTATTCCTCCATAAATGTCACCACCCAGAATATGAACATTCCAAACGTTAACTGGAAGTATATGCTGCTGCCCGTATGGTTTGTTTCCTATAAATTCAAGGATAAAATGTACTACTTTGCAATGAACGGGCAGACGGGAAAATACGGCGGCAATCTTCCCTTTGATTCGCTAAAGGCAAAGCTGCTGGCAGGGGGACTTGGCGCAGCGCTGTTCTTATTATTCAGCTTAGTGGGGATATTTATATGAAGAAATTATTACTTGTTTTTACAGCGGTGCTGTCCTGCTTTATTCTGTCAGTCCCAGTTTTTGCAACGGATATTGCCCCCGACAGTACAAAGCGCCTTTATGACGACGCCGACCTTTTAAGCGAAACCGAGGAATCTGAGCTTGAAGAATACCTTGCCAAGGCAGCGGAGGAAAGCGGATTCAAGGTCGCAGTGGTGCTTGCCGATGATATCGGTTCGGACAAAAGCGAGGACGCTGCCAAAGAATATGCCGATAAGTATTACGAAAGCATTTACGGAGCAGATTCAGACGGAATACTGTTTCTTATCAACAACGATACAAAATATGACTGGTTTTCCGTCAGCGGAGAGGCAAATGAAGTATTTACCCGAATCAGAAAAGCAAGCATTTTCGATTATTTCCTTGCCTATCTGCAAGAGGGGGATTATTACAATACAATTATCAGATTTGCCGACAGAGTTGAATACTATACGGAGCAGTACAGAGAATCAAAAGCCGAATTAGATTTATTCAACTCCCAGCTTGAGGCGAAAAACGAAAATAAACGCTTATATGATGACGCCGACCTTTTAAGCGAAGCGGAAGAATCCCACCTTGAAGAATACCTTGCCGACGCAGCAGAGGAAAGCGGACTAAACGTTGCGGTGGTGCTTACTGATAACATAGGCTCGGACAAAAGCGACAGAGCGGTTATGGACTATGCCGACCTTTATTATGAGCGGCTTTACGGCATTGACACCGACGGTATTCTGCTGCTTATCAACAACGACACAAAATACGACTGGATCTCAACCAGCGGAATAGCAATCAAAATATTCACCGACGATAGAATTGACAAAACCTTTGATTATTTCTACGATTACATAATCGACGGCGATTACGTCAGCGCAATAAGAGGCTTCTGCAACCGTGTTGAATACTATGCCGATAAGGGCGTTCCGTCCAATCAGTATGATTATTCCACCGATCCTCTTGACAGATTTTTTGAATTTGTTTTCGGCGGTCCGTTCTTTTTTGGACTCATAGGTACAGTTATTTTTTCCT
>JBJERI010000067.1:0-3315 GCA_051882195.1 Ruminiclostridium sp.
TTCCGCTACTATTTTTTTATTTATTGTAACGCTTCTATTGTAAACCAACATTTTTCACAATAACAATCTGCCGAAAAATATTGAAAAAACAAATAAACTGTGATATAATAAGGTGTTACTTATTTTAAAGGGGTTTTTATGGAATTTTTCTCAATAGGAAACGTTAAAATAGAAAAAACAGCCGCCCTTGCGCCAATGGCAAGCGTTGCGGACAGAGCCTTCCGCCTTATGTGCAAGGAATACGGAGCGGCTTATGTTGTAGGCGAAATGGCGTCTGCAAAAGGACTGTTTTACAGCGACAAAAAAACTGCGGAGCTGCTGACAGTCACTACTGCGGAAAGACCAATGGCAATCCAGCTTTTCGGCGGCGAGGCTGAATATATCGCAAAGGCAATCAAAATCGCTGAGCAGTACAAGCCCGACATTATCGACATTAACTCTGGCTGCCCTGTGCCAAAGGTGGTAAGCGGCGGCGCAGGCTCAGCTTTGCTTAAATCCCCAAAAGCCTTTGCAGAGATGATAACTGCGGCGGTAAAGGCAACGGACATTCCCGTTACGGTAAAAATCCGCAAGGGCTGGGACGACAACAGCGTAAACGCTCTTGAAATAGCAAAAATTGCGGAAGAATGCGGTGCGGCGGCAATTACCGTTCACGGCAGGACAAGAACACAGATGTACAGCGGAAAAGCCGACTGGGACATTATCGCAGAAATAAAGCAGGCGCTTTCTATTCCGGTTATCGGCAACGGCGATGTGGATTCCCCCGAAAAATGCCTTGAAATGTACAAATACACAGGCTGCGACCTTGTTATGATTGGCAGAGGAGCTTACGGCAAGCCTTGGCTTTTCGGGCATATACGGCATTATCTTGAAACGGGAGAGCTTCTCCCCGAGCCGACCCTTGCACAGCGCCTTGAAATTATGACAAGGCATATTGAACTGCTTTGCAAGGACAAGGGCGAATACATCGGCATGAAAGAGGCAAGAAAGCACACAGGCTGGTATCTCAAGGGCATTAAGAAAGCCGCAATTTACAGAAATTACTGCGGTACTCTTTCCACCCTTGACGATTTCTATAAAATGACAGAACAGATAAAAAAAGAAAACGAACTTGAATGAAAGAAGGAACAAAAATGGAGGATTTAAGCTATAAAATTTCCTCGCTGACAGCTTTTGAGATAGGAGAGGACAGACTGTTAAAGGCTTTTTCACAGCTGACAGGCGAAAACAAAGCCGCCGCCTACAAGGCTTATTCGGAAATATGCTCGGTGCTGCTCACCGAAAACAAGACCCTTGCGGATTATCTTCACGACCTGATGATTTACACCGAGGCTCCGCTGATTGAGGCGTATATCAGAAACGGAAACCTGAATCAGCGCAACGCAATAAGCTTTGATTTAGGTGTTATAAAAGAAATTGCCTCAATTTCCGCCGATACAGCAAAGGCTTACCTTTACGACAAATTCGGGGACGCATTTGCCCTTTGTATGCCAATGTACGAAAGCGGCAGCTTTGACTATAACGAGGATTATTTTATCGAGCATATCAGAAAATGCGGCAGCGGCATTTACGCAAAATACAAGGCGTTTACCTACGATAACGGCAGGCTTAAGCCTGTGCCTAAGCACGACGGAATACGCCTTTCCGACCTTAAAAAGTACGAAACCCAGCGCAAGCAGATTATCGAAAACACACTGTGCTTCATTAACGGCAAGCCAGCCAACAACGTACTGCTTTACGGCGACAGAGGTACGGGCAAATCCAGCACCATAAAGGCTTTGCTCAACGAATACGAGGAACTGCGTATAGTGCAGCTTGACAAGCAGGATATTCCGTCAATACCCCATCTTTTCGAGCTGCTTCAGAATGTGCCATTAAAGTTTATCCTGTTCATTGACGATTTGTCCTTTAACGAGGACGAGGAGGGCTACAACGTGCTTAAGCAGTGCCTTGACGGCTCGCTGACCGTGCGCCCCGCCAATATTCTTATTTACGCCACCACAAACCGCCGCCACATTATCAAGGAAACAAATTCAGGCAGAAACGGCGACGCCGTACATACAGCCGACGCCATTGACGACAATATGTCCCTTACGGACAGATTCGGTCTGTTTATCACCTTTACCTCCCCCGGCAAGGAGCTGTACCTTGAAATCATCAGACAGCTTGCCGCCGACAGAGGAATTGTGGTTGACGCAGAGGTGCTTGAATCGGGAGCTGAAAGATTTGCCCTTAAACGCTGCGGCCGCTCTCCCCGTATTGCAAAGCAGTATGTGGATATGATCGAATCAAGACTTGCATTGGGACTTGAAATTTAAGAGGATTTATGAAAAAAATTATTGCAGTTGTACTAACAGCCTGTCTGCTTTTTTCGGGCTGTGAATTTGCCGATAACACCGAACCGGAGGTAACCTCCGTCAGCGAAACGACTATTGCCGAACCGCAGCCTTATCCCGTTACGGTAAACGACATTGTCTTTGAAAAAGCCCCCGAAACCATAATCAGCCTTTCCCCCGCTCTTACGGAAATACTGTACGAAATGGGTATGGGCGAAAAATTAGTGGGACGTTCAAGCTACTGCGATTATCCCGAGGAGGTTAAGGCTCTTGCGGATATGGGCAGCAGCGCAAGCCCCGATATTGACAAGATTTGCGCCATAAAGCCCGACCTTGTGCTTACTTCAACGCCCATTGCCAGCAAGGACGTTTTTGCAATGGAGCAGCTTGGAATAAAAACCATGCTTATTGAAGCTCCCGAAAACCTTGAGCAATTCAGAGCGGTTTACCGTGGGCTTGGACTTATTGAAAATGGTCTTTTCACAGGCGCAGAAGCAGGCGATACCGCCTATTCCCCCATTTCAAAGGCCTGCGACAACACGGGCGTTGTGAATATAGGCAGCTTTGTTTACATAACCGAGGGAAAAGCCGCCGCAACAGGCGATACTCTTGAAAGCGCAGTGCTTTCCTGCTTTGGCAAAAACCTTGCTGAAAAGGGCGAAAGGTACGTTTTCGATACGGCGGCGCTAATTGAAAATCAGCCCGATATTCTCCTTGTAAGCGACATTTACACCTATGAGGACGTAATGGGGGACGAAACCCTTTCACAGCTTGACGCCGCCAAAAACGGCAGGATAATTTACCTTGACAACACCTATTTTGAACGCCCCTCGGGACGAATTACGGCGCTTATTGAAAAGCTTATTGAGGATTACAAAAAGCTTGGAGATAGTGAAAGTGATCCGGACGCTGTGATTGAATAAGATTTGTTGGTTTGTCAATGATGCGTTACAAATTTTTTAAAAAACTTCGCCGGTAG
>JBJERI010000068.1:0-15465 GCA_051882195.1 Ruminiclostridium sp.
CCTTGAATCAATTTACTTTGAAACCCAGAAATGCCTTTCGGAGGTAAAAAGGCTTATTGACTTCAGCAAACCCGAAAACGACGTGCTGGTTAATTTTAACGAGAAGAAATTCACCTCGGCGGTAATGAATCTTATACAGAACGCATTGCTTTACTCTCCCCCGAAATCCACAATCGGGCTGAAGCTGACCTACGAGGGCGGACAGGCGGTTATCCGCATTACAAACACCTTTTTGTCGGAGCATAAAAGCGTTTACGACATTGTGGAGCGTGCAAACATAGGAAAGCGTGTGGCGGCAAAGCTTGTCAGCGAATACGGCGGAGCGGTTTCCTTTTACGCAACGGACAATACCGTTACCGCTGAAATTGACCTGCCTATTGTAAACAGCGGAAACCCCATGCGGCTTTCCTCCTCCTTTGATGAATTCATTGCGGAAAGATACAAGCCTCTTCATCTTTTCCTGAACGAGATAATTGAAAACGAGAAGAAATAGTTTTTTCCTGCCTTTTAGCAATTTATCACATATTTATCATAAAAGGCAGGTATAATTCTAATTGTTAAGGGAAACCTTAACAATGGTTAATGACAAATTAATCATAATTTCCTCTCCCAACATTTCATTTTTAATCTTATTTCTACATCTTATTGGTGTAACTCGTTCAGTATGGACTTCGGTCGTAACTGAACGTTTTTTTTTAAAAGAAAGGACATACTGCTATGTACAAAATACTTATTGCCGATGATGAACAGAAAATCCGCGAGGTGCTCCGTGAATATGCGGAATACGAGGGACATGAGGTTGTGGAAGCGGTTGACGGTATGCAGGCGGTGGAGCTTGCAAAAAATCAGGATTTTGACATAATTATCCTTGATATAATGATGCCCAAGCTGGACGGCTTTTCCGCCTGCAAGGAAATCCGCAAGATAAAAAATACTCCTGTGCTTATGCTTTCCGCAAGGGGCGAGGAATACGACAAGCTTTTCGGCTTTGAAATAGGCGCTGACGATTATGTTACAAAGCCTTTTTCGCCTAAAGAGGTTCTTGCAAGAATTAACGCCATAATCAAGCGCAACAGCTCCGCAAGCTCTCAAAACGCCAGCGAAATCGTCAAGTTTGAGGGACTTGAAATCAACTTTACCGCAAGAGAAGTTCGCATTGACGGCGAAAAGGCAAATCTTACCCCAAAGGAATACGACCTGCTGTTTTACCTCGTCCGCAACAAGAACATTGCCCTTACAAGAAACAAGCTGCTTGAAGAGGTATGGGGCTATGACTTTTTCGGGGACGACAGAACAATCGATACACATATAAAAATGCTCCGCAATAATTTAGGTCCTTACCGCAAGTTTATTGTAACTCTCCGAGGAATGGGCTACAAGTTCGAGGTTGAGCAGTAAGTATGAAAAATTTCAGAAACAGTATCCGCTTTCGTGTGTGGCTGCTTTTTGTGGGCTTTACAACCCTTATTCTGATATTTCTCTACTGCACACAGGTTTTCCTGCTGCCTGTTTTCTATAAGTTTATGAAAACACAGGAAATAACCCAGACCCTAAGTATTATCAAATCAAGCTGGGACAGCGAAAATCTTAAATCCACCGTTGACTACCTTGCCTCCAATCAGCAGATGGATATAATGCTTAATATCCCTGCCGATACTCCTTTCGGACAGCCATTTACCTATTATGCAAAAAAATCGGGAAGTCCCACCGTTTCCCTTTCCAAAAGCGTTAGCGAAACTATCAAGGAGGAGCTGCTCAACTCAAAAACAGGCACTCTTTTTCTCCCCACCTCCGACGAGGGCAAGGACACAATGCTCCTTGCAAGCTATGTGGGAACAGCCGACAACATACGAGGATACATTTTCATATACAGCTACCTTGAGCCAATGGGAACAACCTCCAGCATACTTCAGGACCTGATTATTATGTCCTCAAGCTTTCTGCTGGTTATCGCCTTTTGTCTTGCCATTTTCGTTTCCTCCCAGATTTCAAGGCCAATCGTTAAAATTTCCCGCTCCGCAAACAAGCTTATTACAGGCGAATTCAATATGGCAGTAAAACCCACCGAGTATGCGGAAATTGCAATACTTAAGGAAAATCTTAACGAGGCAAGCGCTGAAATTGCCAAAACGGAAAATCTCCGCAAGGACCTAATGGCAAACATTTCCCACGATCTTCGCACTCCCCTTACAATGATTAAGGCATACGCGGAAATGATAAGGGATTTGTCGGGCGATAACCCCGAAAAGCGTGAAAAGCACTTAAAGGTAATTATCGACGAAACCGACCGTCTTACCGCCCTTGTTGCCGACGTGCTGAGCCTTTCAAAGCTGCAAAGCGGCGTTGTTGAAATGAATATGACGGAATTTGATTTTTCCGAGCATTTAACGGGTATTATTTCCCGATTCGGCTTTCTTAAGGACACCGAGGACTGCAATGTTCAGATTGATGCAGAGCCGCAGATTTATATTTCCGCCGATATTACCAAGCTTGAACAGGCGGTTTATAACCTTGTAAACAACGCAATAAACTATACGGGTGACGACAGAACAGTCCGTGTAAAGCTGTTCCGCAAGGACGATAAAACCGCAAGGTTTGAGGTAAGCGACTCGGGCGTAGGAATACGTCCCGAGGATTTGCCCTATATATGGGAAAAATATTACAAGGTTGACCGCTCGGAAAACCACAAGCGTGTTGTCAAGGGCACAGGACTTGGTCTTTCCATTGTAAAGGGCGTTCTTGAAGCCCACAAGTTCAAGTACGGCGTTGACAGTGAGCTTGGAAAAGGAAGCACATTCTGGTTTGAGTTCCCAATACTTGATATTACCAAATCAGACGAGGAAAAGGAGCCTCCCCTGCTAAAGGAATGAGAGTTATAACATATCAGACAGAGGGCTTTGAGGGAAAGCAGGCGGTTGCGCTTTTAAAGCATTACGGCTGTTCAGGGCGGATAATTTCCAAGCTGAAAAGCGGCGATAACTTGCAGATAAACGGCAAAAAGGCAAGAACAATCGACATACTGCAAAAGGGAGATATTGTGCAGATAACCCTTGACGATGAGAAAACTCTCCTGCCAAATCCCGACCTTAAAGTGGAAATTGCCTATGAAGACAGCGACATTGTGGTTTTCAACAAGCCTGCCAATATGGCAACTCACCCTTCAATTTATCATTACCGTGACACTTTGGGCAACTTTTTTGCCGCAAAATATCCCAATTGTTCATTCAGGGCGATAAACCGACTTGACCGCAATACCTCGGGGCTTTGTCTTGCGGCGAAAAATCAGCTTGCGGCGGCAAATCTGTCCTTTGCGGCAAACAATCACCCCGAAAAGATTTATTACGCTGTTGTCTGTGGAAAAATTGCGGACAGCGGCGAAATAATTGCGCCAATAGGACGAGCGGACAGTAGCATAATTAAGCGTGAAATCTCCGAAAACGGAGCGTTTGCCCATACGGTTTATGAGCCGATATGCGGCAATGACGAGTACACCTATGTAAAGGTTTTTATGAAAACCGGCCGCACTCATCAGATAAGGGTTCATTTCTCCCACATAGGCCACCCACTTGCAGGGGACGACCTTTACGGCGACAACGTAAAGGATATAGGAAGACAAGCCCTTCACTGCGGCGAAATCAGCTTTATTCACCCCACCACACGGCAGCCTGTGGTTGTAAAGGCGGAGCCGCCGGAGGATATGATGAGGCTGATTGACAAAATCAGGGACGAATAAAATATGCTCTCACAAGGTTAATTATGAGAGCTCAGCTTGTCGAAAAAGTCTTTTCGACAAGAAATGAATATTGAATATTGAATAACGAAGAATGAATAATTGTGGTATCGGCTTGCGCCGATTGTTTTGAAAATATGATTATAAAGCCTTTTTCAGAACCTATGCCCGTAGGGCATACCTCAACTGTTCACTGTTAATTGTTCACTGTTCACTAAGATAAACCTTGTTTCAGGGTTTATCGACAGCCTGTGCTCTCACAAGGTTAATTGTGAGAGCATTTTTTATGCCATTGTATGTTTGTTTTCCTCAACATCGCTGTTAATAACGTGAACATCAAGCTGATCAAAGGGAATTTCAATATTATTATCAATAAAGCTTCTGCGGACTCCCTCCACCACGTCGTAATAAACACTCCAGTAATTATCGTAATCCGTCCAGGCACGGACGTTGATTAGAATTGCGCTGCTGCCGTGCTCCTTCATACGGACGGTAACGGGAATCTTCGGCGAAACCGTTTCCGTCTGGGAAAGCACGTCAAGAATACACTTTCTCGCCTCTTCGTAAACGGCGTTGTAGGAAATTCCGAAGGTCCAATCCACACGGACAAGACCCTCTCTTGTGTAATTGCAGACCTTATGGCTTGCCACTGTGCCGTTGGGGATATAAACCATTCGGTTTCCGTCGTGGTCGTTTATCATTGTGTAAAGTATGCTTATCTGCTTTACCTCGCCCTTTACGCTGTCCGTTTCAATAAAATCGCCTATCTTAAAGGGCTTTGTAAACAGGATTATAAAGCCCCCCGCAACGTTTGAAAGGCTGTCCTTAAGGGACATTCCTATTGCAAGAGCCATTGTGGAAACAACAGCCACAATAGACGTCATTGGTATTCCCAAAATAGAAAGTACAACGCAGAAAAGCAGTATGTAAAGCACTATTTTTGACAAGGACTTGATGAAGTTTGACGCCGTAACCTCGATTTTGCTTTTATCAAGTCCTTTCTGCATCAATTTCAGCACCAGCTTTGTAAACAGCAGTCCCACCAGAAGTACAATTACGGCAGTAATCAGGGACGGCAGAATACTGAGAAACCACTCCCACAATTCCGTGAAAAACTTGCTTGTTTTGCTGATATTTTCCTCCGCCGAGGCAACTATATCATTCCCGAGATTTTCCATTGTTTATTCCTTTCTTGTTCCCTACATATAGGCCTGCCCGAAAACATTAGCTTTCGGGCATTGCTTTATTCTGTTTCTTCTGTTTTCAGGGTAGCGCTTATGTCGATTTTGTATTCGCCGATTACCCATGACCTTACGCCGTAGCCTGCAATTCTGAAGGTAACAGGCACACTCTTTGTTCCCTCGCCTATTTCAACGCCGAGAAGATTTGCGGTAACATAAATATTAGCGCCAGTCAGCTCCTGAATTGACTTGGAGGGTCCTATTACGCTGACGTCAAGCTGCTTTGTAAGTACGGTTATGTCAAAGTTTGACGGAGCGTTAATTACATTTATGTTTTCGTCAGTAACAGTAAATTCAAGCTTGCCGTAGCTGTCAGTATCGTTGAACATTACCGTTGCGGCTTTATTCTGTGAAATGTTCTTGTAGCCCTGAGGCAGTGTGATTGTAAGCATAACTCCGCCTTGCAGATCCTTAAAGGTAAGGTCGCTGAGGGAGATTTCCCCAATGTCAATCTTGTCCAGATAATCAACAGAATTATCCGGAGAAGCAATGGTGATTTCGCTTGGGGTAATGCTGTATGAAAGGCTGTCAATGTTGAAGTTTGCAGGCACGTTGGTAAAGGAAACCGCCAGCGGCAATGTCTTTACCTTGTAAATTGGCACGTTAACAGTGAAGTTTGTATTGTCATAAGTTAGGTCGGGGTTTTCCACACGGGAATTGCTCTTGTTGTAAACATAAAGCTCGCCCTTGACCTCGCTTGTGGTCTGCATAATTCCGTCATAGACCGCCTTGACCTCAACTCTGTCGATTGAATTTACAAGTGATTCCTCTCCCGTAACAGTGATTGTGGAGGGATTTGCAGTAAGATTTTCTTCTTCAATGCGGAAGCCGTCCTGCAATGCAATGCTGTCCGCAACAGGTGTTACCTCAATTTCCTTGGTGATGATTTTCTTCACCTTGATTGTTGCGGTAAGATTTTTTGTTAGGATTTCAAAGTCGTTTCTTTCGTCAACAGGCTCTACTATAATATTTACAACATGCTCTCCCGCCTCGCCCACTCTTGATAAATCAAGATAAGCATAAAAATCGCTTGCGCTTAGATTGCCTATATCATAGCGCTTTCCCTGAATCTGAATGGAAACGCTCTCGCTGTATTCCTCAGCAAGCTGTAAGTTTTCCTCGCTCATATAGCTTGTGGGGATAACGTGAACCTCGATATTGTCAATATGGGTGGTGATATTCGGGAAAATCTGAATGGAAATTGCAAACCAAACAATTATTGAAAGCACAACAGACAGCACCATATTTTTCCATTCTTTTTTTATGAACTGGAGAAGCTTGCCGCCGTATTCCTTAAATCTTTCGTCCATCTTACTTTCCTCCCTTTCTGTTTTTCTTGGAGGAATGATGTTTTCTTTTTTCCTCAGGCTTATCCGGGAAGAACTTTGTTTTAAGCAGCTCAAGTAGGCTGTCACGGCTGAAACCGCGCTTGATTTCGCCGTCCTCCGCAACGGAGATAATTCCCGTTTCCTCGGATACGACCACAACTACTGCGTCCGAAACCTCGGAAATGCCTATTGCGGCTCTGTGACGTGAGCCAAGCTCCTTTTCCACCGTTTCCTGCTTCAGCGGCGTAGGCAGAAAGCAGGCGGCGGCAACAATAATTCCGTCACGGATAATGACTGCCCCGTCGTGGAGAGGAGTGTTGGGAACAAATATGTTAAGCAGCAGCTTTGAGCTGGGCACAGCGTTCAAAACCGTACCGTTGTCAATCTGCTCACCAAGCTTTGTCTGACGTTCAAGAACTATAAGTGCGCCCGTTTTGGTGGCTGAAAGGTTTTCACAGGCGTTTGCAACCTCAAAAAGCGCCTTTCCAACACCCTTTGTAGGATCGTAGTGAACGCCTACGTCAAAGGACTTTGAAATAGACGAAACCATTCTTGTACGTCCCACCTTTTCAAGGGCACGTCTAAGCTCCGGCTGGAACATAACGATTATGGCGAGAATACCAACATTATAGAACATTTCGCTGATAACGCCCATTGCCTTGAACTGGAACTGATTTAAAAGCAGGAGAACAACGAACATCACAGCTATACCCTTTATAAGCTGTTCTGCTCGTGTTTCCTTGATAAGCTTAAGCAATACAAAAACGATTATGGAGAGAAACAGCATATCGAAAATATCGACAACTGTTATTGACTTAATAACGCTGAGCAAATTCTCCCATATATCGGTAAGGTAGTTCAACAACTTTTTACACCCAATTTCCTTATAAATTTATACTATTATAATACATCAAACGAATATAATATAAAACGTACAATACTCCTATATTATTTTAACATATTTTCAGATAATTTCAAGGGTGTAAGCAAGGATTTTTTTACTTTTTTTACATTTTTGCTGTATAGCGGTTTATGGTCCTGATAAACTGCATAACCTCCGCTCTCGTATTGAACACGGAGGGAGCAAAACGAACAGCGCCAGTTTCAATTGTACCCATCTGCTTATGAGCCAGAAAAGCGCAGTGAAAGCCCCCTCGCAGGAAAAAGCCCTCTCTGCTGAGCATACCCGCCGTTTCCTCCGAGGAAATTCCGCCTATGTTAAAGGGAACAATAGGCGCTCTGCTTTTGTCGTATTCCTCCGAATAAAGCGTTACCTTGGGATTTTTCCGTAATTCGTCAAAAAACAGCCTGCACAGCTTCCATTCGTGATTGTGAATAGTGTCAATGCCCTTATCATTTACAAAGTCAATTCCCGCTCCGAGAGAAATTGCCCCTGAGGTGTTTATTGTTCCGCTTTCAAAACGGTCGGGAAGAAATTCGGGCTGCTCGATGTCCTTTGAAGCGCTGCCTGTTCCTCCCTCGATAATGGTTTTGAGCCTGAATTTACCGTCGGTTATCATAAGCCCCGTGCCCATTGGTCCGTAAAGCCCCTTATGACCTGCGGAACAGATAATGTTTATATTGTCCTCCTTTAAATTTATGGGCAGTACACCGCTTCCCTGAGCTGCGTCAAGGATAAAGCAAAGCCCGTGCTTTCTGCACATTTCGCCTATTTTTCTGTAAGGCAGAATCTGCCCTGTCACATTGCTTGCACAGGTGCAGACCACAGCCTTTGTCCGTGAATTTATAAGCCTTTCGAAATTTCTCACCGTTTCATCATCGTCAGCGCTTACATGAGCGAGTGAATAGGAAATTCCGTTTTCCTTTGAAGCGGCGTGTATGGGACGAATGACCGCATTGTGTTCAAGGTCGCTGGTTATAATGTGGGAATTATGACTTAAAATGCCCTTTATTGCCATATTGAGAGCGTAGGTGCAGTTAAGCATAAAGACCGTATTTTCCGTTTCCGCACCGAAAAATTCGGCGCATTTTTCACGGGACTTGAACACAGCCTCCGCAGTTTCCATGGAAAGCTTATGCCCCGAGCGCCCGGGATTTGCCCCGAAATTTACCATTGCTTTTGACATTGCGGTAATTACCGAAACAGGCTTTGGGTAGGTTGTGGCGGCATTGTCAAAGTAAACCATTACATTTTCCTGTCCCCGTAAATTATTTTTTTACATCTTATTCCCGCAAGGCTCAGCTGACGGCAGATTCTCTCTGCGTCCTCGTATACTCTGACGCCGTAAGCACAGCCGCCGCCAATTGTGCTTTTTTCAACGACGCATTCTATTTTAAGCCCTTTAAGAAAATTTTTAGCCCTGTTCGCCACAGTGAATGATTCAAGAACAATGAACGCACTCATGCTATCACCCTTTCTGATTATATATCGTTATATTTTATGCGGCAAAGTCCTTTTTTGTCATATTGGCGCAGGAATAAAAAACAGGGTTTTTCCAACAATAGAATAAAAGGATTGAAAGGACGATTATATGAAAGCAATTATTATGGCAGGAGGCGAGGGTACAAGACTGCGCCCAATAACCTGCACTGTGCCCAAGCCTATGGTTAAGCTCTGCGGAAAGCCTGTGGCTGAATATATACTGGATTTGCTGAAGCTTCACGGCTGCGATGAGGCTTTGTTCACATTATGCTATAAAGGTGAACAAATTGAGCATTACTTTGACAATGCCCTTTACAAAGGTATTCAGCTTGGTTTTTCCTACGAAGACGAGCCCCTTGGCACAGCAGGCTGTGTAAAAAAAGCGGCAGCCTTTAACGAGGATTTTCTCGTTATAAGCGGCGACGCAATGTGCGATTTCAACCTTACCGCCGCTTTTGATTTTCACAGAAAAATGAAAGCGGACGCAACCATTATTACAAAACAGGTTGACGACCCGAGAGAATACGGCATTGTCCTTGCAGAAAATGGCATTGTAACAGGCTTTTCCGAAAAGCCATCATACCTTTCCTGTATCTGCGACAGAGCAAATACGGGAGTGTATATCCTGTCAAAGGCAGTGCTTGAGCTTATTCCAACAGGTGAAAAATCCGACTTTGCAAGGGATATTTTCCCCAAAATGCTTGAAAAAGGAATGAAGCTTTGCTGCTATGACGATAATGGCTACTGGTGCGATATTGGGGATATTGAAAGCTACAAAAGATGTCAGCGTGACATTTTAACAGGCTTATGCAAATGTGAAACGCCCCGTAACTATGCAGACGAAAGTCTATATCCGGACGCAATAATCAGAAAGCCCTGCTTTATCGGGGAGAATGTGACCATTGAAAGGGGCGCTGTAATTGAATCAGGCTCGGTAATCGGCAGCAGCACGGTTATAGGCGCAGGCAGCAAAATCCACGGCTCAATTGTTCATAGTGGGTCGGTAATAGGAACAAGAACCGCCTGCAATGGCGCAGTTATCTGCGAAAACGTGAAAATCGGCTCAAACTGCGGCATTTACGAAAATTCCGTTATAGGAGAAAGCACGGTCATTGAAAGCAATTCCTCGGTAACGGCAGGAGTAAGGATTTACCCGAAAAAGCATATTGAGCGAGGAACTGCTGTCACAAGGGACGTGAAATACGACTGCGACCGCAAAACCGAGCTTGACGAAACGGGTTTCAGCGGTGCTACAAACAGCGAAATTTCCCCGCAGTTTGCCGCCCTTGCCGGCTGTGCAATAGGCGGATTAGGAGCGGAAAGCATTGCAGTCGCCTGCGACGGAAACGGGGCTTCGGCTTGCCTGAAAAGCGCCGCAATTAGCGGAATTGCCGCCACGGGAACAAATGTTGCCGACTGCGGCGCAATAACGCTGCCTATGCTGATTTATTCTGCAAGGATACTGAACAGTGATTATATTGTTCATATTTCCGCCAAAGCAGGAACAAATATTACGATTCTGGGCAAAAACGGACTGCCCCTTACCCGTACCGAAGAAAGAAAGCTGGAAAGCGGAATTAACAGAGGAGAATACAAAACCGCCGCTTGGGACAAATTCGGCAGAATCGAAGGGTTTGAAAGCTCCGCAAAAATCTATAAGGCTATGCTCCAAAAGCTGGCGGATTTCAAATCCGACTACCATATTATAATAAACTGCTCAAATCCTGCCCTGTCGGACATTCTGAAACCCATTGCCGAGAAAATTTCCGACCCCTGCGGCGAGGCGCTTGCTGCAACCTTTGACTTTCAAGGCAGAAAATGCGAGATAAACTGCGGTTACAGAAAATACTCCCACGATTCCCTTGTTTCCCTTGCCTGCGCTGAAATTATGAACAAGGGCTTTGACGTTGCAGTGCCTTATTCCTTCTCATCGGCAGTGGATTTAATAGCGAAGAATTGCGGACGATATGTTCACAGGTTTTACTCCTGCTCAAACGACAACAGCGACCTTAAAGCAAGACAGCTTGCGGAAACAGAGCCCTTTCTCGGTGACGGAGCAATTCTCCTGCTTACCGTTTTATCCTCCCTTGCAAACAGCAAAACAACTTTGGGCAAGGCGGCTGAAAACCTCCCTAAAACCGCAAAGGACAACAGATTTATTGAAATAAATATACCTCCACAGCAGATTTTAAGCCGCATTTCGTCAGGCTCGGCAGGAATCGGCGAGGGAATCGTCATTAACTCCGACAACAGCCGAGTGCTGCTCCGCTCGGACAAAAAGGGCAAGGGCATTTTCCTTTACGCCGAGGGTTTTTCCGAGGAAACAGCCCGTGAAATGTGCGACAAAACCGAAAAAATGGTAAAAAGACTAATGGAGAAAAAAGAAGAAAAAGACCGATAAATGCAGAAACAATCCTCTTTTGTTTCTATTTATGCGGCTTGACAATTTAAACGTTTTCCTATATAATAGAACTTAAGTATTTTTGTTTCGGAAAATCAATTAAATATAAAAAGTATCGGTTTATATTCCAAAAATCCGCAGTCAATAACTTTCATTCAACCAGTGGATTTTTTCTGCACCCACGGAACCGCCATTCATTCCGTGGAGCGCTACATAACATCAGGCTATGTCCGTGTATAACTATGCCTGTTTTTCTCTGAATGTAAACCCTTACGGGAAAAGGAGTACAAATGCCAAAAAAAATCAACAGTCCTATAGTTTCGGAAATGAAGAATGAAAAAAAGACAAAAAAGAATAACCGCCGCTTTGACAAAAAGCCTGCGGAGGAAAAGTCCTACGAAGAAATTGTTGCTGAAATAAAGGCGGAGGCTGAAAAGAACAAGCAGAAAAAAGTGCAGCCCAAAAAGCCCGCAAAGCAAGCCGCAAAAGCCGCTCCAAAGGCGGCAAAAAAGCCTGCCGCTCCCAAAAAGCAGACAGCACAGCCCAAAAAGCAGCTTCCTGCCAACACACAGCAGAGCAAGCCTGCAAAAAAGATCTCAAAGGAGCACAGAACCGCTCCCGTCAAGATTTTCTCTCTTGGCGGACTTAACGAAATCGGCAAAAACATTTATGTTTACGAATGTTCAAACGATATAATTATTGTGGACTGCGGTCTTGCGTTCCCTGATGAAAATATGCTGGGCGTTGACCTTGTTATACCCGATTTTACCTACCTTGAAAAGAACAAGGACAAAATCAGAGGCATTGTCCTTACCCACGGCCACGAGGACCATATCGGCGGTCTTCCCTATCTTCTGAAAAAAATCAACGTTCCTGTTTACGGCACACGCCTTACGCTGGGACTTGTGGAGGGGAAATTAAAGGAGCACGGCATTCTGAGCCAGTGCAAGCTTAATGTTGTAAATCCGAGGGAAACCGTCAAGCTTGGCTGTATGGCGGTAGAATTTATCAGAGTAAACCACTCTATCCCAGACGCCTGCGGCTTTGCCATTTTCACTCCTGCGGGAACAATTATCCACACAGGGGACTTCAAGGTTGACTATACTCCTATCGAGGGCGGAATTATCGACCTTGCACGTTTCGGCGAGCTTGGAAACAAGGGCGTCCTTGCCCTTTTATCCGAAAGCACAAACGCAACCCGTCCCGGCTACACAATGTCCGAGCGCACAGTTGGCGCAAGCTTCAAGAACATTTTCAATAACGCAGAGGGCAGACGAATTATCGTCGCTACCTTCTCCAGCAATATACACAGAATCCAGCAGATAGTTGACGTTGCAGCAACTCAGGGCAGAAAAATCGCCGTTTCGGGCAGAAGTATGCTCAACGTAATGGCAAAGGCAATCGAGCTGAACTATATAAAAGTACCTGCGGGAATGCTTATTGACATTGACAAGGTTAACAGCTTCCCTCCCGAGGAGGTCGTAATCGTCACAACAGGCAGTCAGGGCGAGCCACTGTCCGCTCTTTCAAGAATGGCTTCGGGCGAGCACAGACAGGTTGCAATCACTCCGCAGGACCTTATCATAATTTCTGCAACCCCTATCCCCGGCAATGAAAAGCTGGTTGGCAACGTTGTAAACGAGCTGATGCGCTCGGGAGCAGAGGTTGTCTATGAGGCAATGTACGACGTTCACGTTTCGGGACACGCCTGTCAGGAGGAGCTTAAAATGATGCTCTCCCTTACAAAGCCCAAGTTCTTTATCCCCATTCACGGCGAATACAAGCACATGAGAAAGCATGCTGATTTAGCCCTTAAAATGGGCATTCCCGAGGAAAACATTTTTATTTCGGGAGTTGGACAGGTCCTTGAAACGGACAGCGTTGATATGAAGGTATCGGGTACTGTTCCCTCGGGACGTGTTCTTGTGGACGGACTTGGCGTGGGCGATGTTGGCAGCGTTGTTCTACGCGACAGAAAGCACCTTGCAGAGGACGGCTTAATGATAGTTGTTACCACGGTAAACAAGGAAACAGGCTCAATTATGGCAGGCCCCGACATTGTTTCAAGAGGCTTTGTGTATGTCCGTGAATCGGAAAAGCTTATCGACGACGCAAGATGCCTTATGAAAAAGGTAATCGAGCGCAATCTTGAAAAGAACGTCCGTGAATGGGGCACGCTGAAAACCTCAATGAAGGACGAGCTAAGCAGCTTTATTTTCTCAAAAACCAAGCGCAATCCAATGATTTTGCCTATTATAATGGAAGTTTAACAAAAAGGTGGTGTGATTTGCTGTGAAAAACTTTTATCGGGACGGCGGTCTTGTTTTATCCATAATGGCGCTTGTTGTAGCCATACTCTGCCTTTCGGGATATATCTATACCGTTTCGCCTCAGGTTTTCTGGCTGATTGCACCCTTTGTCGTTCTTGCGGCAGGCTTTGCTGTGGGAAAGCTTATTCAGGTTACACGAAAGACCTTCCAGTATTTCGCAAGAATTGACGAGGAAATCGACAAGACCGACCGTGTTTCACTGTACAGCTTTCCGCTTGGCGTTGCAATAATGGACACTCAGCGCAAGTTAGTATGGTTCAACGAAAACTTTGAAAAGGAATTTCCCGAGGAAAGCGTTTACGGCACTCCAATCGACAAAATCACCTCGGAATCCCTTGATAAGCTTATAAATCCCGACGGCGTTGAGATAATGTACAAGAAAAAGCATTACCGCATTTACGCCTCTGTCCCTAAAGAAGAGGACGCTCAGGACATTTACCTGATTTACTTCCGTGACATTACACGGCTTAAAACCCTTGAAATTGAGAAAAGACTTACTCACCCCGTTGTCATGATAATAATGATAGACAGCTTTGACGAGCTTTTCGGCAATAATACGGAAAGCGAAAAGGCTCATGTCACGGTACAGATTGACAAGCTGCTTGAGGACTTTATGAGCGGCACAACGGGCATTCTCCGCAAGGACGGGCGCGACAAATTCTGGGCGGTGCTTGAACAGCAGCACGTTGAGCAGATGATTGAGGGCAAGGTAAAAATTCTCGATATGGCGAGAGAAATCGCCGTAACAGACAGAATTAACGTTACTCTTTCAATCGGTATCGGCACAACAGGCGCTACCATTTCCGAAAGCGAGCAGTTTGCAAAGCAGGCACTGGATATGGCTCAGGGACGAGGCGGCGACCAGGCAGCTATAAAAACCAACAACGGCTTTGAGTTTTACGGCGGCGTTTCAAAGGGCGTTGAGCGTAAAAACAAGGTTAAAACCAGAATTATCGCCAACTCCCTTATCGAGCTTGTTGAATCCTGCGACAGCGTTTACATAATGGGTCACAGATTCAGCGACCTTGACAGTATCGGCTCTGCTGTGGGTCTTGCCTGCGGCATAAGAAATTTAGGCAAGCCTGCTCATGTTGTAATCGACAAGTTAGCTTCCCTTGGCAAACAGCTTATCGAACGTGTTTCGGGCGGCGAAACCGAAAAGGACGCACGGCTGTTTATCTCCCCTCAGCAGGCACGGACGGAAATGAGCGAAAACTCGCTGCTGATTATCGTTGACACTCACAATCCACTTATGGTGGAGGACGGTCAGCTTTATTCAAGCGCTCAGAAGGTAGTTGTTATCGACCACCACAGAAAAATGGTGAACCACATTGACAACGCACTTATTTTCCACCATGAGCCGTACGCCTCCTCCGCTTCGGAAATGGTAACGGAAATTCTCCAGTATTTCGGTGCGGCAGGCAAAATCACCGCTTTGCAGGCAGAAGCGCTCCTTGCGGGAATTATGCTTGATACTAAGAATTTCGCCATAAAAACAGGCGTTAGGACCTTTGAGGCTGCGGCGTTCCTGAGAAAGCTTGGTGCAGATACAATCAACGTCAAGGAGCTTTTCTCCAACTCCATTGAAAATTACAAGCAGAAGGTCAACCTTGTTGCCTCCGCTGAAATTTACAGAAAGTGCGCTGTGGCTTCAACCGACATAATCAGCGCCGATATGCGCACAATCGCTCCCCAGGCGGCAGACGAGCTTCTGGGAATTACGGGAGTTGACGCTTCATTTGTAATGTATACCAACGAAACCGAAAACGGCAAGGAGGTTTACATTTCGGCACGCTCTCTCGGTGCGCTGAACGTTCAGCTTATTATGGAATATTTAGGCGGCGGCGGTCATCAGACAATGGCGGGAGTACAGCTTAAAAACACCATTGACGAAGCAAAGCATCTGCTTATTGAAGCAATTGACAAGTTTTATGATTCATTAAATAAAAAAGACTGAGAAAGGACAAATAAAATGAAGGTAATTTTAATTCAGGACGTGCCCGGCACAGGAAAAAAAGGCGAAATCAAGGAAGTTAAGGACGGCTTCGCAAG
>JBJERI010000069.1:0-15304 GCA_051882195.1 Ruminiclostridium sp.
ATAGTCCCACATCTGCTGATGCGTGGCTGGAAAACTCAGCGCCTGAATATCTCCCTTGCCGCCGAAAGCGCAGCGTTTATCAAAATTATACAGCTTGTCATACGCCGTAACCGTCATTATACCGTTTGACATTTTGCTTTCGGTGCAGTAAAACCGCCCGAGGCGAAGCCATTCTGTGTTTTCCTCGCCAGTATAACGCACATAGGGCGTTAACCGTGTTCCCGATTTTATTTTGTCGGTTGATTTCAGGGTAAACTGCAACCGGTCGGAAATAGCGTTACCAATCTGAATCCCGGAAGAACCGACTGAACGGTTTATTTGGCATTCAAGTATAACATCACCGCTGTAAACCGTGCTTTCATCGTCATTTGAAACGATTTTGAAATCAACATTTCGGTAATATTTCTGCGCCATTTCCATAAACAAATCTGTTACTTCAATCAAAATATCCCTTCTTCCTATTACAGAGCAAAACTAAATTTCCTCCAACGCAAATGAAATATCTGTAACCATATCTGTGCCATTATCATTGAACGCAAACGGCTGCGGAAGCTCGCCGTCAATGTGGAAATTCTTCGTGACCGTTGAGCTGCCAGCGCTGAATGTTACCTCCACAGGCAGTTCTTTCAGTGCTGTTTTCAGCGTTTCCCATCTGGTGCGTGTAGTAATCCCGAGTGAAATTTCAAGGTAATACCTGAATCCGCCGAACCTGTCCACATAGCCCTTGCCCGTAAGGGAATACTGGGTGCTTTCAGCACGGGCTTTTTCCGTAGCATTAAATGCCGATGTAATGTCAGCTATGCTCAGCTCGCCAATTTTTAAGACCATATATCCTCCTTACTGCAGGGGCGATTTGCCCGTTGCCTTCGTTATTTCGTTTATGCCTTCTGCTGTAACCTTTGCCAATGTGCGCTTGTCGCACTGCAGAATAGACGTTACAGTGATTTTCATTTCGTCTTGTGACTTTTTCAGGCTGTTTACAGCCTTTACTACATCGGCAAGCGTTGTTTCGTATGCTGATGAAGATCCGCCCACAGCCTTTGATGATGTACTTGAAACATTGCTCTCCGCTCCGCCGTTAATGCTGACAAGCTGTCCCGCCTTGCTGATGTGGCTTAAAGCATTGCTCCTGCGGAGCTTCTTGTTGGTTTCAGCTTTGCTGTCCCAGACGGTGGGAATATATGATGTAATGCTGATAATGTTACCGCCTGATGAGCCCGAATAACCCGAAGACGAAGAGGACGAAGTCGATTTGTCAGTACTGCTCGATGTCGTATTGCCGCCTGACGTATTTTCCTTTTTAATGCCGCCCGGGACGCTGGATGAATATGACCCTGTGACAACATTACCAATACCGTTTTTAAGCTTATCCAGCACTGCAAGCTGCGAATCGTATTCGGCAACCGCCTTGCGGTATTCTTCCTGCGCTTCAGCAACCTTTACATCGTCCTGCAACATTCCTGCGCTTGCGATTTTATTACCGTAGGCGGCGGCAACGTCAGCTCTTGTGGCTCTCAGCGTTGCTTCCTTTTCCTCGATTTTAGCCTTTGCCAATTCACGATATGCCTCGGTGTTTATCCTTACAGCACCCGTTTCTGCGTCAATCATAAGAATAGCAGAATATCCGCTGTCGATCAGCTTCATTGTTGTGTCAATGCTAAGCTGACCGCTTTCATTCTGTTCGGCGAATGCGGCGCTGAGTGCGTCCATTTCGGAGGCAAGCTCGCTGACGGTTTGAGCAGCCTTTTGTGTTTCCGCAGAATAATTGGCGGTAGAACCTGCTGCACCATCAGCTGATTCGGTTACACGTCTGCCTGATTCTTCAGAATATAACCCTATGTTTTCATAATAACTCTGCAACTCGGCTTCGTATTGCTTTATGCTTTCTTTTGCTTGATTTTCAGCCTCGTCAAGTGAAGATATTTCATCGGCGTGCTGATTCTCAGCAAGATAACGTGCAGCTTCATAGGGCAGCAACATCATTCTGTAGTTATTTGTATCGTCGTTGATCTTATTTGCGACTTCAATTCTTTGCTTTTTTAGATCCTCAATCAACTGATATGCTTCTTTAGCGCTGTTTTCGTAAGCGGACAAACGAACTGCAGCGGTCGATTTTTCTATGTATTTCTGCAGCGCATCTGTAAGGTCGTTGTATTCCCCAGAAAGAGAATTTACTACTGTTACACTATCCCCGAATACACCTTGCAGGTCTTCGGATAGAGCCTTAAGCTCAGCTTGCTCGGCTGATGTAAGCTCGATCGAAGTGCGAAGTTCATCATAACGTTCAACCTTACGCTTCAGCTGTTCAATTTCCATTTCGTTTTTGGTGCAAGCTTCATCAATGGTTTTTGAAAGATTTTCAGCCTTGTCAATTACATTCTGAACACCTGCAGACACTGAGCTTGCGGTTGAGATAAAACCGCCGAGCAGTGTAATCAATGCACCGATTGCCGCTGCTACAGCACCGATCGGGTTGAGGGACATCGCTGTATTTAATGCGTACTGTGCAATGGAAGCACCCTGAAGCGCCTTGCTCAAGGCTGTTATAAGCGAGCTGATTGCAACCGCCGATTTGTACGCAACTAATGCTACAACAGCCGCAAGTATAGCCTCCTTAAATTGAAGTATGAATTTTATCAAATTGATTACTGCAGGAAGAAAACCCTGAACCACCAGCTCAAGGAGAGGCTTAATAATCGACATGAGCTCTGGGAGTATATCCGTGATGAGCGACAATAATTGCTCCAGAAGGCTTGCCAAAACAGGAGCAAGGTCTTTAATCATAACTTCGATGTTAGGTAGATTATCATTTATAACGTCAATAGCCTCGCTGACTATAGGCATCAGCTCATTTCCTATTTCAGTCAGCATATTTTTGCCCCTGTTGACGAGCTGATTCATCTTTTCCTGCAGAGTTTCCATCATCGTTGCGGCGGCGGTTTCCGCAGCGTCTGCAGAATCCTTCATGGCAATCAAATTTTCGTTGAAGCTTGCCGTTTTATCCACAAGAATCTGTGCTGCCTTTGCCGCTTCTGCGCTGCCGAACATATCCGTCATTGACTTGCCGGACTGCTTTGCGTTGACATCTATCAATGCAAGAATCTCAGCGACCGTCTTTCCCTCATCGGTAAGCTGCTTAAACGTCTTGCCTGAAGCCGCCTCTGCAAGAGCCTTTGACGCCGTAGAACTTGACGAGGCAAGTTCGTTCATCATTGAATTCATATATGTGGTCGATTCTGCCGTAGCAACGCCGTTAGCAGTAATAGTCGCATACATTGCGCCCAGCTGATCCAGCGAAACATTCAGG
This sequence comes from Ruminiclostridium sp., assembly GCA_051882195.1. Lineage (GTDB taxonomy): Bacteria > Bacillota > Clostridia > Oscillospirales > Ruminococcaceae > Ruminiclostridium_E. The sequence continues at coordinate 3,308 of JBJERI010000069.1, forward strand.
CTGTTTGCTGTTGGGATAATCTTACCCATGTTGCTTGCCAGCTCATCAACCGTTGTTTTACCTTTATTTTGTGTGGTTATAAGAACGTCCTGAATATGCGTTGCGTCTTCCATAGCTAAGCCATAGGCGTTTATAGCGGTTGTAACGACGTCAATAGCTGTAGCAACCTCAGTAAATCCGCCCTTAGAAAGTGAAACGGAAGATTTCACGAATTCAACCGCCTTATCCTGCGATACTCCTGCGGAAAGCGCCTGATACATGGCTTCGGAGAGGCTTTCGAAAGATGCCCCGGTTTCGTTTGAAACAGCCATAAGGTCATCATAATACTTGTTCAGGTCATTGCCGCTAAGCATTGTCTTGACCTTTGCAAATGAATTTTCCGCACTAACGCCGCTCATCACAACTGCTGTTCCGGCAGCTGTTGCCGCTGTAACTATTGCCGCAAACGCTTTACCTACGGCAGCAGCGACAGAAACAGCCTTGTTCTTTACATCTTCATTAGACTTCTGAACGTTCTTGCTTGCGTTTTCTACCGAATTATGTACTTTTTCTGCGGTAGCCTCTGTTTCGTTTATAATCTTATCCTGCGCCTTTTCTGTGCTTTCAACAACCTTTTTGTTGGCTTCCTCTGTTGACTCCACCTTTTTATCATTGCTTTTCTGGGTGCTTTCAACAGACTTTTCTTCAATTGCTTTTTGCTTTTCGGCTGTTTTTTCAGCCGATTTCTGCACCTTATCTTCCGCTTTCTTCAAATCGGAATCCAGATTTGAATCGTCGGATCGGATTTCGTACTCAACTCTGCCGTCGGACATTCTTATTCACCTGCCTTTGTCAGTAATATATCGAACAGCCTGTTAAGGCTGTTATTTGCATTTTTCTTTAGTCGTTCCTGTGGAATTTCCAGCGCATAATATCGCTTCTGTTCCAATATCGTATTTATCAATTCCTGATTATGACCATCGGGCTTTGGAATCGGTTGTGCCCTGATTGACATTACTTGCTTAATCTTGCTGTCATCGGGGAGAGATTCGAACAGCGATATGAATTTCCACCAGTGAAGATTATCCTGTTCATCAAACAGATCAATTCCGTATGTGCCCATAAAAGAGCCGTAAATATACAGACTGTCCTGTGAAAAATTTAAGACAGTCTGGCTTCCATCATCCGCATTTTTTCGGAAATTGATGTAGTTGTTTATGACAAACTGCATTATTTCTGCCTTTTCAGACGTTGTTAAAATGCCTTTAAACAGCGGTTTAACAAGCCATTCAAAGCCTATTTCAAGGCATTCATCATCTGTGATGGCACTATTGTTTTCAAATAGTGCGAAAAAAGAAATGACTCTGTTAAAAAACAAAGTCATTTTATATCTTCGGTTTTTGTATTCGAATTCTTCCGGGAAGGGTTGAGAAATGTCGTAAATCAAAGCCATTTTTTAGCCTTCCTGCGTTCCTTGCGGTTATACTGCGAAATAAGCTGCTGCTTCTCTACCTTGATTCCCTCGATAATTTTCGGAGAAATCACATCGAAAATAAATGGAACAAGCTTGATGGACATTTCAAAATAATTGTTTTCGAAATAATCCAGTAAAACCTGTGCGTTTTCTTCGCCAAAAATCAGCCTGAGAAGCGCTATAATGGTTTCGCCGTAAGCTTCAAGGGTTTTATCAAATGTTTCTGTGTCATTGTGTTTCTGCGCTTCCTTGAGCTGGCGTTCAGCCTTGCCAAGCTTATCACACAGATTGCGATATTCCTTTGCGACTATTCCAACATCAAGGTTGATGTAAATAGCTTTTATAACGTTGCCGTTATCGTCTGTAAGCTCAAGGCTTTAGATTATTTTTCTTGTTCGAGACAGCTGGTATGCCATGTTATTTCCTCCAAAAATATAAAATTAGCACCATGCATTTTAACTGCATGGCGCTAATTTAATTATTCCTCATCTTCGTTGTATAGTTTTCGCCGTATCTTCACAACGTTTTCTACCAGATCAATAAATGCCTGTGTAAACGCATAAAACAGTACAGATGCGACGATAACTATTATACCAATAACAAACGTGTTACCTACAAACTGCAATACGCCTACCAATATGCCGATAATTGTTGCTATAATCGACACAATCGAAAGAATAGTGGTTGACCTTGTTAATCGCATGATTTACCTCCAAGATGTTTATTTTGGTTAATTATACCACTTTAACAAGGCTATTTCAACCCCTTTTTAAAATTTAGCCTGAAACAGCATTTTCGACCTTCGGCTTGCCATTCAGCGCAATAGTTACCGATACGCTGTTCGGCGAATTGCTCTCACCGCCTGCGATCTGAACGGACGTCAACGTTGCGGAGCAGGTGATAGTCTTGCCGCCTCTTGTCAGCTTGATGTCTGTGACCCTCTTAGCGCCGATTTCGAACTGAATACCGTTAAGATACTGACAAACAGGATCTGTCTTGTTGTAATCGCCGGTCAGCGAAATTGTAGGTGCGGCACCTGTCACTGTTGAAGAACCGAAACCGCCGTCTGCAAGATATACCGCAGAATAAACAGATTCGTTAATCGCTGTGCTGATGTTCTTGAACGCAATACCCATGTCATTGTAGGTAGCGGTTTCACCATCCGGTGTCGTGTTAATCATCAGGTTAATTTCCGACGTCATTTCAACGCCGGCTACCTTTGGTAATTCCTGTGCCATTTTAAATCTCCTTTATTTCATAAAAAATGTTTATATCGATGATAGCTGAATAAATCCAGTAATCACCGACCTTGTTGACCATGTTTACGTCCGATTTCGGAACGGCGGATAGCAGCTGAACATCTTCATCGCACGGCAGTTCCGCCGCCGATGAGAGGCAGTTGCTGATTTTTGCCACTGTATCCATTGCCGTAAACTGGTCTTTGTTTTTACATAGCACCATTAGCGGCAATGCTTTTTGCTGGTGCTTTCTATCCAGACTGATTGCAACGGTGCGACCGGCAGTTACTTCAATGGTCGTACCGCCTTTTTCGGGAAGAGGCGATAATGTAACCGCAGCACCGGTATTATCCTTAATGAAAGCGGCAATCAGCTGTATAGCCTTCAACTGTGGCTGCATCATTCATCACCTCCGAGCAGTCGATTAAGAGATTTCTGCATCATTTTCTGCCATTCGTCCCCATGTTCAGCAAATGCCTTTTCGCACCAAGCTTTGGACGCATTAGGATTTATGTCCTTGCTGTAGTTTATGCTGTTGCCATTTTTTGAAACACCGTAGTATAGGCTTCGTGCATAGGGCGTTTCCCATATCAGCAACCCGTTTTCGGTATGACTGCCCTCAGCAGCATAAACAATTGCTTTTCCGTCTTCAGTCGCTCTGGGCATACTTCTCATTTCAGCTTCCATCGTGCTGTGAATAAGGCTGCTGTTTATCAGCACGCTGGTATCCTGCGGTGCATAGTAATTGCAGTCAGTCAATGCACTTTGTGCTACTATTGCAACTGCACCCTCGGCAGCAGACTTTATCCTCATTGCAGTCTTGTTATGGTCGAAGCTGACCTTAAGGTTTACCTTTATGCTCATATCGATAAGCTCACCTCGATGTGATGCGTTTTATCGAAAGCGATAATCGGTTTTATGTTAATGATTTTGTAATCCACACCGTTATGGCGTATGCGGTCGGCAGAAGAAAAATCAAATTCAGCCGGCTGTGAATTAACGCAGTCGAAGTACAGCAGCGCTGCCTGCTGAACCTGATTATTCTGCTTATCATACACCATCTTAACTTCACGGATCAGACGGACATATTTCAGATGGGCAATAACCTCTTCGGCGGATTTGCCCCATAAATCAGGACTGCCATATTTAATAGCTTCAGCCCAATGGCATAGCAAACGCTTCGGAATAGCCTTCATAGTCCTCGATACATCAATCCCGATGATAGCAGATATGTTTCGGCAACGCAGCATATCGCTGTGGATTTACTGCCGTTTCCGCTGTTGTTGTCGCCAACTGAATAACTGAAATTGCCCAGAGTCATTGATTTGAATTCATCAGACGTGAAGTAATCCATACCGCCGTTTGCAATAATGTAATCTGTCTGACTGCATATAGCTTTCTTCACGTCAAGCTGAACCCTTTCGGGATAATCCGATAATTTGGAAAGCCTGTTCATTGCTGCGTTGTTGATGATGTGTTCAGCAACATCAATAATCCTGTCAAGCTCAGGCTCTGTGCCGTCCCATCTTCCGCCCCAGATGTTGACATAATAGTCGTAATCTACAATCACGGGCTATCACCATCGGCTTCGTGCTGTTCATCTGAATTCTTTTTTCCGGCAGCCTTTTTCTTTTTTTCGACTGTTGTATTTTCCTGATTAACTTTTTCGTCTTCAGGGACAACATCTGTCGGCTTCACTTCTGGAATAACAACAGCAGCCTGCTTCTCAACAGGCTGCGTATATCCTACTTTTCTCATTAGTTATAAACCTCTCTTTCTCAGGACTTCGCCGTTGTATCACGGTGCAGGTAAATGCCCTTAAGCTTGTTGTCGTAAACCTCGGCAATAGAATACGCACGGTAGAAAAACAGCCAGTCATCACTTTCCTGATTGTCTTCAGGTCTGATTGCCTTGTTTACATTATGCTTACCGAACTGGATAACAGCGTCCTTGTGAATAATCATAAAATTGATGTTAAATGCACCCGTGGACTGTGCGTAGCCGCCTGCGAGCTCATCATCCGACTTGCCGTCAAGGAGGTCTATTCCGGTATAGAAGCGTGTCTGAGGTACCTTGTGGATCGCAGTGAAGCGGTCTAAGATTGCTCTGGACTTGTTAAGATCAACGCTGTTTGCGGCAGTGTAAAGGGTCGGAGTGATGAATAAATGACGGTTTTCCGCAGGAACCTCGTTTTCATCCAGCTCGTTAGTCGCCGCCACCAGAGCAGCAAGCACCTGTTCGCCTGTGGTTATTGCAGCAGCCTTTGTCAGGATACCTGTCTTTCCTGCGTATGTTGCAAATCTGAATGCGTCCATTTCGGGAACGACCTTAGTGCGAATAAACTCGCTGGACAGCTTGCCGAAAGCGATTCCAGCCGATTCCTCTTCATCCATAGCGTCCACGTGGAACTTGCGACCACGGTCATAGTTGCATTTCTTGGTTTCGAAGGACATGGTAACATTGCCTGCAGCATAACCACCGCCTGTCCTGCCGTAATCACCAAGACCGTCCATTGATATTACGGGAATCAGAAATTCCCCTGCATTTCTGCCCATCTGAACCTCTTCGGATCTTGCGTCAAGCACCGAGGTAGCAGATGCGTTCTTGTAAACCTCATCAAGGTTTTTTGTGTAATTCTTGAATAATGCGATTGAATTTGCCATTTTTATTTACCTTCCTTTCACTTAATCGGCGGCAGACCCATTACACGGCGTGCCTTTGCTTCATCATTTTCTGCGGTGGAATCGTTGTTTGTAGGTGCAGCTGTTGTTACTTCGATACCGACATTTGCACCTGTGAACTGCGGATACTGCTTGATAACGCTGTCGATTGCCTGTTCAAGCGTTACATCCTTGCTGACACGGGTGTTTGCAAGGGCAAGCAAATCGCCTACGCTTTCAGGCTTGACTCCGTGCTTCAGAGCAGTATTCTCAGCCTCCAGAGCCTTCAGCCTTTCGGTTGCTTCGTTCGCCTTGCCGTCAGCTCCGTCCTGCGTGGCTGCCTTTGGTTCCGAAGCTGCAAGTACTGTTTCCTGCGGCGGTGCCGGCTTAGTTTCAGCATTTTTTGGCGGCTCTGCGGCAGGTGTGGCAGCTGTTTTCTGCTCTTCGGCGGCAGGTGGTGTGGTCGTGGCAGTCTGATCGGCTGCGGTGTTTGTAGCTGTCGCAGGAACTTCAGGTTCCTGTGTGGTTGGATTATTCTTTTCATCCATTTTGTGTTCCTCCTGTTGGATTTAGGCAATAATAAAACACCCTCGAGGGAGGGTGTCTGATTAACTTTATTCAATGACTTCGTTTTCTTTTTTAGGAGTAAAATGATATTCGTTTGAGCAATTTTTCAATTCATTTTCATCCTTTATAATTATGGATTCGGGTATACCTTTTGGGTAAGCTGGGCAAGAGAAGTGCTTTCTGTCAAAGAATTTACAAAATGCACAAGTTGGCAATATACATGACATAATATCAATCTCCTAAGTATTGTTTAACATATTTATTATATATCTTAAGGTACTCTGAATCAACATTTTCACCTCTGCATAAGGTAACATAAACCTCGTTTAAAAATTCAGTCTTATCTTTGTTTACCATTCGACATAAACCAGTTACCTTTTCATCAGATAAAAAATCATAACACGCATCAAGTCTCTCATAAGAGTTTTTAGCATTTAGCTTTGCATGAAAAATCTCATGATTTACTAAATCTTCAAAGTTCTTACTCATCCACCAATTACTATCATAAAGCGATTGAGTGTAAGAGTTTATTTCATCGAGAGTTTTTCCTTGAAATAATTCTTTATTAAGAATTAACCTGCTATTTAAGAAACCATGTTCTTCGGTTGCATCAGTAACCATCAAAGATTTGGCATAAACTCCTTTTAGTGATCTAACCTCAATACTACTGAAATTAAATACTTCTCCATTATCATGTGCTTTTTTTATTACATCATTTATTGTTTTGACAATATTGATATCAAAATCTTCTATTTCATCGAAATTATTTTTATATTTGTTAATTTCTATGAACTCTTTTGGTATTTTAACTGATTTAATTATACTACTTTCATTACCAATGTCAAGCTTCAGCTGCGCTTTCTCCAACTCCACCGCCTTTTTATAGCTCGCCGTAACCTTTGCGGCTTCGCTTTTTCCGTATCCGGGAGTTGCCGTTCTGTCGGGCTTGTAGGTCAAACCATTGGAAGAACAGTAGTCCTTAAGCCTCTGCTGTTTTTCTTTAAGCCTTACCGCCGCCTCGTCAAACCCTGCCTTGTCACCGACAGTATCCAGCGCAGTACATTCACGCTTAGCCGCTCTGACCTCACGCTCAAACTGTCGCTGTTTCTGCAGTTTTTTATACTGCTCAGCGTTTTCCTCGTCATCATAGGGAAAATATCGCTGAACATTTATTCCCGGTATGAACGGGTAAATCTGATGTCCGCAGTTAATGCCAAGAAGACCTGCAGGCTTACCGTAGCTTGTACTGCTCCACGCCTCGTAGCGGATTTTCTTGTCGTTCAGGTCGGTAGTGTAACCGCTGCCGTTGTTCCTGTCGAATATTCGCCCCTGATACGGTGCGCATAACGGACGGGCGCCGATATGTGAAGAAACAGCCACAAGATTAACACCGTAATCGTCCATGCGTTCCATCTGGGTTTCCGTTGCAGTCTTGGCAACTGTTGTCCTGATGCACATATTCGTGTAAGCTTCAGGCGTCCATTCACGACCCAGCTTGTCGGTAAATGCCGGAATGCCTTTTTCCGTCATCTCGCCGATGCATTTCCGCATAGCAGCCTGTCGGCTCTCGATTCCCGTAACAACCTTTCCGGCAGCCTTGTTCAGACTATCGAGAAACTCCTGTTTGTTCGCAAGCTCCGCAGTATCGTTTATGACCTTTTCAGCCGCTTTTTTCGCCTTGTAAAGCATTGTGGTGCTAACGAAATTAAGGTCTGACGCCGCTTGTTTTCCAAGCATTTTAACAGCCCTCATCATTGTATCCGACGCAGGCATTTCAGCAGCGTCCTTAAGAACGCCCTCCTTGACGAGCTCCCGGAATCCCGGCTCAAGCTGGTTAACTGCCTTTACTGCAGCAGCTTCCAATGTAATCTGCTGCATTTCGGGCTGTATCTCGGCATATTCGGCAATGGTTCGCTTGTTCTTTTTATTCAGCGCTCCAAGCTCGGCAAGCTTCTTAATCTTCCACAGGGCGGTTGATGTTTCGGCTTGTCCGGCGGCGAGGAAGTCCGCTATGTTTTTAATCAAATCGGTTTCCATGCCAACCACAAGCCTTGTCAGCCCCTCGCTCAGAGCCATAGCCTCAAGCTTTGTCATGGCTTACTCTCCTTGACCGTACAGATCGTCAACGTTAAGACCGTTTATGTCAGCCTCCTTGACTATCTGTTCGATTTCAGCTTCTGCCTGTGACTCATCATATCCGAATATGTCCATAAGAGCGCTTTTGCGAGAAATCAGATTTGCCTGATACAGCTTGATATTGTTTTCGATTCGAGTGTTATCATCGGTAATAACATTGTCCTGCCAACTGATGGACACTTCGCTTTCGATAACGCCGGGAACCTGCAGGGAAATCGCACAGCTTATAATAGCATTTATCACATCCTCCAGCATTTCTGTGATTAGGTTCTTGTTGTTATTAGCCGTGCGCTGGGTGTCTTTTTCCTCGGAAATAACTTCCGTTGCGGTCTTTTCGCCTTGAATCTTGTCGTAGGATAATGCCCCGGGAGATAGACCAATTTGCAAACACAGCATATTCAGCAGTGCATTCAGACCGTCAATGTGCTCCTGAACTCGAAGAGTGTAGGTGTTGTCATGAATCTGTAGCTTTTCAGCCTCGTTGCAAGTCAGTGCCTGATACACCTCGTCGTTTGAATCAAAATAACGCACAGCGTTGCCGTTATCGTCATACTCCACCTTAACCATTTCACTGGGGACAATTATCCGTTTCTTGCCTAAAACGAACTCACGCTGCAGGCTGTCGAAAAGAATATCTATACTTTTCAAAGTGTCGGCTGAATTGGCAAAGACTGATAATCCGAGAGGAACATCAAACCGTTTGTTGTTCCCGATTGCAGGCTTAAAATAGGCAAACAAAGGTGTTTTAACGCTTTTAAATACCGATTTAGAGGGTAATTCAGTGGTTTCCTCTTTCCCCAAGCTGTCTTTGCTATCGGAACAGTAGGCTTTGTTTTCGACCACATAGCCGCCATCAGTAAACCTGTGCAGCTCAAAGATGTGGTAATACTTGCCACCTTTAATATAATCGGTAAAAAATACCGCCTCTTTTATGCTGCGGTTATCCCAAGAAATAGGGTAGAACCTGTCCGCATTGACATAGCTTAGCTTGACGGCATTCTTCTCTATGTATGTCTTTATTGCGCCGCCGCCCAATGCGAATGCCCGGGAGAGGAATTCGGGAAACTTCTCCCAGAAACCGTTATCCTCAAGGACTTGCATTACATATTCCTTTGTCTGCTCGTTTTCAATATTTATGTCACACTGTTCGCTGAAGGTCAGCGTGGCAAGCTTGTCGCAGACTATTTTTGCCGTGTTCAGCATTGCACGTTTTCGGCTCTTTTTTTTGCCCAAATTCGAACTGGGCACATTTTCCCAAGGTGGATGGCATTGATATATTCCTTTTGCTTCAGCGATTTCCATGCTGTAATAATCAGAAATATCAACTATTTTTAAATCAGGGAAAACTGCTGAAATATCTCCGCAGATGCTCATGCGCCGTAGCCTCCTTTCTTAATCAGGTCGTTCATATATTTTTCCGTGCTGTATTCCTGTGCGTCAAGATTATCAATGTTGATGCTACCATCGTCAAGACGGACATCGTCAGCTCCGTCCTTCCACACGGCTGTGGAAAACGCTTCAATTGTATGTTCACAGTGTGACATAATCTTATATCTGTCCGTTCCCTGCAACATTTGATACATCCGTATTCTGTCAAGAATATTGCCCTTCTTGGCATTGTGAATGTTTATGGGAATATGCCGCCGTTGAACTGCGGTCTTAACGCCCTTTATCAGCGTTGTTTCCGCAGAGTCGAAATAAGCGTTGTAGCAGCGGTATTTCCTTTGGACACGCAGTATAAAGTTGCAAATATCATCAATCAGAACCTCCGGGGAAATAATCTCCTTGCGATAATACTCGTCAAGGGTTATAACCTCTTTGTAGCCCTGTGTAATGCCGGTGCAGCACCCGGCATGAGCTGACCCGTTGCCGCCGAAGTCAAATCCGATTGTGGTAATCATCAGGTTTTTAGGAGGCTCGGTGATAATATACCGCTTGGGATTTGTTGTAATTGAATTTGCAAATTCGGTGTAAATACAGCCCTCTGCAGAAACCCAAGCACCACGGATAAACCGTTCGTAAAAAACTCCCTGATATTCCTTTTTAATGCTCTCGATATAGTCCTTCGGCAGCGTTGTGTTATCGTCAATTAAAAATTTGATACACAGCATATCGGCGTTTTTGTTGTCGATGTAATTCTTTTTCAGCCAATGTCCCGGCTTGTCGGGATTGGTTGTGCCGATAAATTTTGCTCCTTCCACGGATAGACGTGAAAGGAGCATAGCGAAGAAGTCTTCCGGGTAGAGCGTAAGCTCATCAGCGTAAGCTCCGCCCAGCGTGATTCCTCGGATTTTGTTTTCGGACCGGGCGTCATTAGCGCCCTCGAGCATTATTCGCCTGCCGAAAAGCAAGCCCTCTTTGGTGGAAAGGGAAAAGGTGAAGTTCTTCTTGCCGACCAAGTCCTGAAGAGGAAGCAGGCAGTTTCTTTTCAACGTCTGAAGTGACTTCCCGGTCATCATGTACATATACTCTGTGGGTCGGCTTGCCACCCACACAGCCCATAAGATCAGCGAGATCCACGTCTTACCGCTTCGAACTGAGCCCTCAAGCAGATTAAGACGGTGCAGCTTGTCGTGCTTCAGCAAGCTCATCAGCTCCTGCTGCTTGGGTGTGAAAACCAGATTATTTGACATTCCGCAGCGCCTCCAGAATTTCTTCAATCTTGCCGCTGCCGTCTGCAGTAGCCGCTTCAGGTCTTGCGGAATAGTCGCCCTTGTTGGTCAGGATAAATTCAATTGCTGCCTGATTTGGCGGCAGCTGTTTCGTGACCGTCTTGACCGTTTTCCTGCCACCCGAAACCGTAACAGTTTCCTCGGTAATGGTACAGCCTGCGGCAAGTTCATACATGGAACGTTCCACATCTGCCACAAGCAGTTTTGGATTCTCATCAAGCAGCTTCTGTATTTCGGTGTGATTGTATATAATCTTCCTTAACGCTTTAGCCCGTTTCTTTTCATCTGGAATTGTTAAAACCGCATTAACAAGCTGTTTAACGATATTAGGGCGGTCGTTTTCCGTTGTTTTTTCAGCGGCTAAAACACCGCTTTTTAATGCTTCAATACTTTTTTGCTTACGGCTTTTCATCTTGCCACCTCCGTTTGTGTAAAAATTAGCGCCTGTACGCCGATTTAAGGCACTTTGTTTTTCAGACGTCAAATTCCATTGCCGTTTTTATTAAAACGATTTAAAAGGCAATTCCGTTGAATTTAAAAGGGTATAAGCAAACCCCACGCATTAACGTGGGGCAAATTTTTTATGGGACAGGCTGCGCCATTCCGATTTTTATAAAAAAATCAGACTGAATTTATAACGCTGAACAATAACAAGGGAGCGAATCAACCAATTGATATTTGCGCTGTTCAGTGTTTTTAATCAATATCGCATGAGCAAACCATGCGGTAGGGTTTTTCGTATAACGTCAGCTCCACAGTCACCCTGTGCTGCCGCTTGCTGTATTTTACAATGCGGCTTTCAAACTGTTTCAGCCAGCAGCCGTCATCAATAACCAGACCGCCGTCTATCAGCTTGCCGTGCCCAATCTGGATTGTATCGCCGTTGTTATACAGCGTTTTTATGTATTCCTCTTCCTCCGGGGAAAGGCAGCTTGTCCGATTTACAAACTTACCGACTCCGTCAACCCTTACAATTCTGTAGTAGTCTTCCGGATGAACGCCGTCGGGCAGTTCTATAAACACATATCCGCCGAAGATTACTTCTGAAACATTGTAAACGGTGCCCTTAACTCGGTACCTTATAATCTGCCGTGGAGCGTAGGCGGTGTATCCGATACGGCGCAGCTCCGACGCCGCTTCTACCTCAGAACCGCCCTTGACGTATAACACGTAAATCATTCCTTCTCCTTCTGCTCATTCAGGGATTCAACCAGCGCACGGTACAACTCCGGGTTTTCCTTTGCCATAGCGCTGTAAATCTCTTCCTTCAT
>JBJERI010000070.1:0-3266 GCA_051882195.1 Ruminiclostridium sp.
CGCAAAGCGCCCCGTCAGCGTTTGTCTGATTAGCGCCGAGAACAGCAGCTATATCACGCATTACCGAGGGCTTTTCCGCTACCACTAATTTCATCTGTTATTTCCTCCTGCTTAATTTCTTCGGCACTATTGTCAGCGCCGTTTTCATTTGTGCTATTTATAGCACATTCTTCCTTGTCAAAAACGCCTGTTGTGACGGCTTCGATTACCGTCCCTATGCCGATACCCTTATCTTTCAGCATACCGAAAAGCCGCTGTGCCTCCATATCGAAAATGCTTCTTGAAAGGCTTTCAATCTCGTTGGAAAGCGCCTTTGCCACAGCTTTTTTCTTATCAATAGTCGCCATTACCTCTGCAAGTTTCTGCTTTTTACCCTCAAGCTTTTCGGTATAGGACGCTATTTTCTCGTCAATAGTCACGCTATAACCTCCTCTGTTTGTGTTTCTCACGGATTTTATGGATTGAAAATGCCGCAATAGCAGCAAGGAGTAAGCCAACGTCAATCAGGCTTATATGGAATTGTGGGCGTTCTGCCTGCCCGTTTTCTTCCGCTGTTTCAAGCGGAATATCAAAGAAATTCGCCTTTATTATAAAGAACAAAAGCGTTAGCAGCGCAGTTATCACAATGCAGATAATAATACGCTGTTTTACGCTCTTGCTCATAAAGGCATTATACAGCCTTTTAATTGCTGCCACCGCCTTCCCAATAATCAATCATTCCTTGTATAATTGCTTTTGAAGCCTCATACCGTGCTTTCTCGTTGTCCGTGAAATTATAAATTTCGGGATATTCCTTGCCGTAATAGTCCTTTACGGTAAATAAATTCACCGTGAGCTTTGTGTGGTTTTTCGGGCAATATGGGTGTCCTCCACAGTATTCGTGAACTTTGCCCTCATCATCGGTATATGAACGGCAATGACAACCCGGTGTTGTTTTTGTCTTGCAACTCTGACCGGGGCAGTATTCGGGAGAGGTTTCCACCGCTGTTTTTATTACAAAGGTATCTCCCCAGCGACAGGAGTTTTCATTGACGGTTTTCATAAATTCCTCGAAATCTTCTTTCTTAAAATCGAAATCGTAAATCTCACCGTCGGAAACACCGTCAGCCTGCTGTTTCTCCCTTGTCATAAGTACAAAGAGCAAGGACATATAATCGGCATAATCGTCAGTTCCGAACTCATCTATCCAAGCGTTGATTGTGCTGTCAGCCCCATTTGCAGGAAAGAATGTGCTGTTATGGTTTTTGTCGATGTACTGTATAATTTTCCGTGGGTCTGAAGTGTCTCCCGAACAGAATGACGTAACCTCGTTTTGCAAAGCGTCTTTTGCCTGCGTTTCCATAACGTCCTTTGCCTGTTCTATGAATTTCTTATACCCCTCATAGATTTCTTCAGGGGTCTGATTACTGCTATCGTCAACAAGCCAAGCACCGCCGCCCGCAACCGAGCCGCCAGCACCGCCGATAATCTCCGTCATACAAAGACAGAGGATAACGATAAGCAGTATTGCACCGATGATAATTAGACTATACGGCATTGTCGAAGCGATAAAAGAGCCGATTTTCGCAACAGCACTTGCGACAGCCCTTGTCGTAGCCTGTACCGCCTTTTGAGCAGCTTGTGCGGCTTGCTTTGCGGTTTTGGCGGCGGTTTTAGCCGCTTTAGCCGTTGTTTTTGCGGCGGCTTTTGCTCCCTTGTTTACGGCTCGTTTGGTGAGGTGACGCAGTTGTCCGCTGAATTGTCGGTCAACCTGTTTGCGTAAATGCCTTTTGATTTCCGCACGGGTAGGTTTATGAAATTTGCGATAAACCCGTTTTGCCAGCTTTGTGCTTTTCTCTGCGGTTTTTGTCCCGACATTCTTTGCGGTCTTTAAGCCACGTTCAAGGTAATCGGCAGATTGTGCGCCCAGCTTTACGGCTTCCGTTCCGCTGTCCTCGGTCTTGTCGGTTTTCGGGCGCTGCGAAAGAACAGTACCTTTTACCTTATCAATGGGCTTTTTAACAAACTCCGCAGCCTTTGCCGCACCGCCCAGAGTTTTCTTCGCAGAAAACATATTCCGAAGTGTTGCGGTTTGTTCTCTATTAAGCCTAATACGCTGTCTTTTGACTTTTTTCAGCCTAAACTTTTTCAGCTTTATGCGGCTTATTATATGGGATTTTCGGTCTGCTTTCGGTTTTGGTACAGATATAGATAAACGCTCCGCAGGCGAGGAAACAGGCTTGTCGATTTTCTTCGGTTTGGCGTTTTTGAGCTTTTGTTCCTGCTGTTTACTGTAAATAACACGCTCTTTCTTCTTTGTCAGACCGCCGTTATCCACAGTACCATTTTTCAGGACCTTGTATTTCCTGTTTTTCGGTTGGTTTGGAGATAGTTTGTATTGCTTCGGCGGTCTGAACGGAGTTGGAGTAGTTCTTTCCGCACCCGTATCAGTAGTTTTTATTCCCGTCTGCGGTTTGTCCTGCGTTTTCGGGGATAGCGTTTCTGCTTTCGCTGTTGAAGCAGTTTTACTGCCACTCGGCAGTACGTTCTCACGCTGCGCCCCTATATGCCGCTGTTCAAATACCGATTTGCTTTCAGCCGTTGATGTAGTTTCGCCATACTGCGGTTTTCCTAAAGCAACCCCGTTCTTTTTCTGCTGTGCAGGAATAGGTCTGTTTGGAACTGCGCCGTTTCTTGTTTCCGCTTTTGGAGCGTTCCTGTCTGCTTGATGAACGGTTCTTTCGGCTTTTCCCGTAAGCTCTCGTTCATTCTTCTTCGACAATTCCGTTTTCTGCGAAATGCTATGCTCAATAGCCCTGTCGTTCACGGAACGAGAATGTACTCCGCTTTTTTCAATGATAACTTTCAAGGTAAATCACTCCTTTCCCGCCCATTGATTTGCCATAGCTTTTGCCACGCCCATAAAGGTTTTGGAACGCAGCTTCGCACGTTCTGTTTGATTTTTCCCACCTACTTTCATAACCCAACAGATACCTTTTTCCTTGCCACACTTTGCAATATACTTGCCGTAAGGAGCAGGGCGAGGCAGTTGGTTTGTCGGTTTCAGCGGCGGCAAGCCTTTGAGCCAAAGACAAGTCCGCTTTGTGACATAGTTTTCGATGTCATCAACGCTCTCCGCAAAGAAATACGGCTCAATAATCTGCGTTGGCTTTTTGTAATGCTTCGACATATAGCCAACGGGATTTTCTATCGCAATTCTCTCACAGTCTGATGTCCAAGGACTGCATCATCCCCATTCAGGACCATCTGGGACTGAGCAACGAGGC
>JBJERI010000071.1:0-3246 GCA_051882195.1 Ruminiclostridium sp.
CGGGGAAACCTTAAAGGGCGCTGCAAAGGCTCTCCTTGAATTCAACAAGGGGCTTATTGACGCTCTGCACCAGGTTGTTCCCGCAATCAAGCCACAGGCTGCTTATTACGAAATGTACGGCACAGCGGGGGTAAAGACCCTGTACAAGACGCAGGAATACGCTAAAAAGCGAGGTATGCTGGTTATTACAGACGGCAAGCGCAACGATATAGGCACAACAATGGAGGCTTACGCAACGGCACATTTAGGCAAGGTAAAGGTGGGCGAAAATGAGTATTGCCCGTTCCTTGGTGACGCTCTTACGGTAAACGGCTATCTGGGCAGCGATGGAATCAAGCCTCTTATCAAGGTTTGCAATGAGTATAATAAGGGCATTTTCGTGCTGGTAAAAACCTCGAATCCCTCTTCGGGCGAGCTTCAGGACAAGCTAATAGACGGCGTTTCCGTATATGAAACCATGGGCAATATGTGCGAGGAATGGGGTAAGGAGCTTATGGGCAAGTACGGCTATTCGGGCGTAGGCGCAGTTGTAGGCGCAACCTATCCCGAGCAGATCAAGGAGCTTCGTACAAAGCTGCCGCACACATTCTTCCTTATCCCGGGCTACGGTGCACAGGGCGCTTCCGCAAAGGATATTGCAGGTGCATTCGACAGCAACGGTCTTGGCGGCATTGTCAACAGCTCAAGAGGAATTATGTGCGCATACAAGAAAGAGGGCTGTGACGAGCACGACTATGCAGGTGCGGCTTATCGTGAGGCAATACGCATGAGAGATGAAATAATGAGCTTTGTGGGAGAAATAAAGCTTCCGTAATCACACGGACACATATATAAAAGAGTAATTTGGAGGGCAAAATGGATTTCGGAACTGCAAAAAAAGCATACTTAATCTTGGCTGACGGAACTGTTTTCACAGGAAAGAGCTTTGGCAAGGAGGGCTCTGTAATCGGTGAAATCGTGTTTACAACGGCAATGACGGGCTATGAGGAAACCTTAAGCGACCCCAGCTACTGCGGACAGATTGTTACGCAGACCTTTCCGCTTATCGGCAACTACGGCACAAACGACCATGACTATGAATCAAAGGGCAGCGTTGTAAGCGGATATATAGTAAGAGAATGGTGCGAAAAGCCGTCAAACTTCCGCTGCCAATATACAATAGACGAATTTCTCAAAAAGCACGGAATTATCGGTCTTTACGATATTGACACAAGACGTCTTACAAGAATTATCCGTGAAACAGGCGTTATGAACGGTATGATTACCACGGAGGAATTTGACAAGGAAAAGGCATTGGCTGAAATAAAGGCTTACACAGTGGGCAAGGTTGTTCCAAAGGTAAGCGTTGAAAAGCCTGAAACCTACAAGGGCGAAAATCCCAAGTTCAACGTTGCGCTTATCGACTACGGCTACAAGTACAACATCAGACGTGAGCTTGAAAAGCGTGGCTGCAACGTAACCGTTATGCCGTGGAATTCAACGGCAGAGGAAATCAAGGCGCTTAATCCCGACGGAATTATGCTTTCAAACGGCCCCGGCGACCCTACGGACAACCCCGAATCCATTGAAACTCTGCGGAAGCTTATTCCCGAACAGATTCCTACTTTCGGAATCTGTCTTGGACATCAGCTTCTTGCCCTTGCAAACGGCGCAAAGACAGTCAAGCTCAAATACGGTCACAGAGGCGGAAACCAGCCTGTTACCGACCTTGACCGTGACAGAACCTACATTACCTCACAGAACCACGGCTATGCGGTAGTAAGCGACACGGTTCCTGCCGAAGTGGGCAAGGTAAGCCACATCAACGGCAACGATAAGACCTGCGAGGGCGTTAAGTACACAAACGCTCCTGCCTTTACGGTACAGTTCCACCCCGAGGCTTGCGGAGGTCCACAGGACACAGCCTATTTATTCGACGAGTTCATCGAGCTTATGCAGACCAAAGGAGGAAACAAGTAATGCCCCTGAGAAGTGATATAAAGAAAGTCCTGATGATTGGCTCGGGTCCTATTGTAATCGGACAGGCTGCCGAGTTTGACTACGCAGGCGCACAGGCTTGCCGTGCGCTTAAGCAGGAGGGTCTTGAAGTCGTACTTGTAAACTCCAATCCTGCTACAATTATGACGGACAAGCACATGGCGGACAAAATCTACATTGAGCCGCTTACCCTTGACTGTATCAAGAGAATTATTGAAATAGAAAAGCCCGACTCAATCCTTTCCACCCTTGGGGGTCAGACGGGACTTACATTGTCAATGCAGCTTGCTGAGGAGGGCTTCCTTGCCTCCCACAATGTAAAGCTGCTGGGTGCAAACCCCGAAACAATCCACAAGGCTGAGGACAGACAGGCTTTCAAGGACACAATGGAAGCAATCGGCGAGCCTTGTATTCCCTCAAAGGTTGTTGAAACCCTTGAGGACGCAATGGACTTTGCAAACAACCAAATCGGCTACCCCGTAATTGTCCGTCCCGCATTTACACTTGGCGGCACAGGGGGCGGTATTGCCAACAATGCTGATGAGCTTCACGAAATCGCAACCAACGGACTTCGCCTTTCCCCAATTCATCAGATTCTTGTAGAAAAGTGCATTGCGGGCTGGAAGGAAATCGAGTTCGAGGTTATCCGTGACGCAAAGGGCAACGTAATCACCGTCTGCTCAATGGAAAATTTCGACCCCGTAGGCGTTCACACAGGCGACAGTATAGTTGTTGCTCCTGCGGTTACACTTTCTGATAAGGAATATCAGATGCTCAGAACGGCGGCGCTGAATATTATTCAGGCGTTAAAGGTAGAGGGCGGCTGCAACTGTCAGTTCGCACTGCACCCAACTTCTTTTGAATATGCGGTAATCGAGGTTAACCCCCGTGTTTCCCGTTCGTCTGCCCTTGCTTCAAAGGCAACAGGCTACCCAATCGCAAAGGTTGCAACAAGAATCGCAATTGGCTACAGCCTTGACGAAATCGTAAATCAGGTAACAGGCAAGACTTATGCCTGCTTTGAGCCTGCGCTGGACTATCTTGTTGTAAAGTTCCCCAAATGGCCTTTCGACAAGTTTGTTTACGCTAAGAAAACCCTTGGTACACAGATGAAGGCAACAGGCGAAATTATGGCTATCGGCACAAGCTTTGAGGCGGCAATGATGAAGGCTGTCCGCTCAATCGAGCTTGGCATGGACACAATGACCAAGAAGCAGTTTACGACCCTCACCGATGAAGAGGTTGAAAAGAAGCTGTACGATGTTGACG
>JBJERI010000072.1:0-3243 GCA_051882195.1 Ruminiclostridium sp.
ATTATTCACTTTTGGGGCGCTTTTTTTCTTGAAAAAAGCTCCCCAAACCCCTGCAAAACTTGGTACTATTGCGAAGCAATAGTACAGAGCGCCCTTATATTAGGGGATTTCGGCTACTGCGGTAGCCGACTTAGGGCTTTGCCCTAAGAACCCACCACCTTTTGAAAAAGGTGGACGAAAACTTTTTATTGTTTGCCAAAGTCAATAAATTTATTGCTCTTTCAAATAATTACTTTATACTCTCAGTATAAATCAATTATTATTACGCTTTCTGTCTAATCGGCAATACCAAAAACGTGAAATTCTCCTCGCCCAGCGGCACTATCTTAATAGGCGCAAGGGGTCCTGAAAACAGCATTTTTACCTCGTCGCACTCGGAATTTTTCAGTGCGTCTATCATAAACTTTGCATTAAATGCAATTGTAAAGGTTTCGCCGCTGTACTTTACGGGGATTTCATCGTTTATCTTACCGATATTTGTCTTACAGTTAATTTCGACCTTATTATTACTGAAAGTACACATAACAGGGTTCTTGAATCGGTCGCTTACAAGCAGCAATGTTCTGTCCAGCGACTCCGCAAACTCTCTTACGTTGACAATGACCTCCTGCTGATAGGGAGCGGACATTACCTTCATATAGTCGATAAATGTGCCCTCCAGCAGTCTTGACAGAATCATGTAATCGTCCTTCTGCACACAAATCTGATTGCGGTCGATTGAGATAAGCACGTCAGTTTCGGTGTTATCGTCGGACAAAATGCGCAGAAGTTCATTTAATGTCTTTGCAGGAGCGATAAAAGACAAATCCTCGTGCGTCATCGGCTCAACACGTCTTGCAATTCTCATTCCGTCTATTGAAACCACGTTAAGCACGTTGTCCATTATATCAAACTTGCTGCCCATATAAGAGGGCTTAAGCTCGTTTGTGGCAATGGCATAAATGGTCTGCCTTATCATTGACTTCAGCACATTTTCCTTAATTGTAAAGCTGACGTCGTTGCTGAGCTCAGTAACATTGGGATATTCCTGTCCCGAAATGCCCACTATGTTAAACTCAACCGTGCCCGACTTGACACGCACGTTTGTTTCGTCCATAGTTTCAACCAGCACAGGTGCGCCCGACGGCATTTTTCTTACCATTTCCCCGAAAACCTTGGGATTAAGTACGATTTCGCCCTCTTCAATGGCGTCTGTAACGGGAATCATTGACTTTATTCCCATTTCAAGGTCGTATCCCGTAACGGTAATAATTCCGTCCTTAAGATTTACCAGTATTCCCTCCAATGCTGGATTGGGGGATTTTCCTGCGCTTGCCTTTGCGGCATTGACAATTGCTTCCGAAAGCCTGTTTTTATCTGCGGTAAATTTCATCTATTCTGCCTTTCATTATTTGCCCTGAGCGTTTCCGATATTCTTTACAAGGTCTTCAATGGTTGCACGGTAGGAGTTGTCCTTTCTGATAATGGACTTCACCTTATTTATTGCGTAAACTATTGTGGAATGGTCCCTGCCGCCGAATTCCTGACCGATTGCGGTATAGGAAAGTCCCGTTACCTTATGTACAACGTAAATTGCAACCTGTCTTGCAGTGCTGATTTCAGCCGAGCGCTTTGACGAGCGGATTTCCTCTCCGGTAACGTTGTAAATGCGAGCAACCTCGTTGATTACCTTTTCAACGGTTACAGGCACGGGCTGCTGGTCGGTGAGCACGTCTCTTATTACATTCTGCGCCATAACTATTGTGGGAGATCCCTCAGTTACAAGGCACAGGGCGTTCATTTTCACAATTGCGCCCTCAAGCTGTCTGATATTATTCTTAAGCTTGTCCGCCATATATTCCATAACGTTGTTGGGAATATTCAGTCCCATCAGCTCCGCCTTGCGCTTGATAATTGCAAGACGGGTCTCAAACTCCGGAGCGCCTATATCCGCCAGCAATCCCCATTCAAATCTTGAAAGCAGACGTTCCTCAATATCGTTGATTTCCTTGGGCGGTCTATCGGAAGTCAGAATTATCTGCTTGCCGTTGCTGTGCAGCTCGTTGAAGGTATGGAAAAGCTCCGCCTGTGATTCGGTTTTGCCCGAGAAGAACTGAACGTCGTCCACAAGCAGCACGTCGGCGCTGCGGTACTTTCTCTTGAAAGCCTCGGTCTGATTTATTCTGATTGCGTTGACAAACTCGGAAACAAAGGTTTCCGCCGCAACATAAATTACGTTAGCCGCAGGATTTCTCCTTATTATCTCGTTCTTTACAGCCGAAAGCAAATGGGTTTTTCCAAGTCCCGGCTCAGAATAAATAAACAGCGGATTGTAATTTGCGCCCTTTCCCTCTGCCGCCGCTTTGCAGGCAACATAAGCAAGACGGTTGCTTTCGCCCACGATAAAGGTATCAAAGGTGTGCTTATAGTTGCTGTGAGCCTCGGTAGATTCAAGCTTTTCTTTCATTGCAACATCGTCCTGAAGCTCGATTATAGGCGTGCTTGAAATGCAGGCAGGCTCTTTCTCAACGCCTTCCACAATAAACTCTATTTCTACATCAAACCCTAAAATTTCCCTGAAATGATTTTGCAGTCTTGTGCGGTAGTTGTCCTCAAGAATCTGTCGGCAGTAATCGCTGCTTACTGCAAGAATTACCTTGTTGTTGTTGATTTTAACAGGCTTGATTGGATTTATCCACAAGCTCATTGCGGCGTCGGGTATATTTTCCACTTCGCTCAGCCTTTTTTTCACCAGTTCAAACATTTCTGCAAAGGAATTCATACACATCCCCATTTCTGTTCCGTATTTCGATATTTAATATAATTTTACCATAAAAAAGGCTGATAATCAAGGCAAAATGATGAAAAATCTTAATAAATCGGAGGTGTAAATTTAGGGAAAAACACATAAAAAATACAAGGGGTTACCCCCTTGGACCCCTTTTTGTGTTGTTTCTCCTCGCCGGCGGGCGAAAAGGGAGAGCCCTTTTCAAACCCCGTTTTGTGTTTGTTTTTTTCGTAAGTTGATTGTAAGGGGGCTGCTCGCCCCCTTTTTTTAACCCGTTTTGTGTTTGTTTGGATTTTAAGTTGGTTTTGAGGGGGCTACTCGCCCCCTTTATTACGTTTGATTTAATTATAGTGAAGCGATAACCCCTCACCCTTTTCTTTGATTGCCCAAAGAAAAGGGAAAAGAAATGCACTCGCTCATTCGCCGCGAGGGGCTAAAGAGACTTGCTAACGCAAGTCTCAAATTAGGTGTAGTGC
>JBJERI010000073.1:0-3241 GCA_051882195.1 Ruminiclostridium sp.
AGCTTGATTATGTGTTCTATCCCTTTGAAAACGACGATGAAACCGTTTCGGGCGTTTATATTACCCCAAAGGCTTCCGCTGCTGTTGTTGACAAAACCTTTGAGCAGCTTGGCTTTATCCGTATGAAAATGCCCGAGCATATCGAGGATATACGCAAGGACAAGCGTCTGCGTCTTCCAGAGGAAGCTGCTCCAAAGAAGAAAAAATCCGTTGGCAACTTCATTATCGAGGGTGTTATCGAGCTGTTTGAAAGCTGCCTAACCTACATTACCAACACAATGTCCTTCCTGCGTATCGGCGGCTTTGTACTGAGCCATGCAGGTATGATGCTGGTTGTGGGCGTGCTTGCTTCTCAGGCGGGCGACGGCTCAATTATAGTCCAGATTCTGGGCAACGCATTTGTTATCGGTTTAGAGGGCTTCCTGGTTGCAATTCAGGTATTGCGTCTTGAATTTTACGAGGTATTCAGCCGCTTCTATACAGGGGACGGAAAACCGTTCAAGCCAATTATGGTTAATTTTGATTTAGAGAATTAAATTCGGAGGAAAATATTATGTTATTCTTATTACCGCTGCTTGCAACAGCGCTCATTGTAATCCCGTTCATTGTTGCAATCAAAAGACAGAAGGCAGGCAAAAAGGTCAATGCCAGAAGAACAATTTTAACAAACGCACTTTCATTCATCGGCTGTATGGTAGTTATGGCTGTGGCTCTCCCTCTCGGAGTAAGCGCAGAAGCTGCCGAAGCTGCTGCCGAAGCAGGCGCAGCAGGACTGGGCGACGGACTTAAGTATCTCGGCGCCGCTCTTTCAACAGGTCTTGCAACTATCGGTACGGGTATCGCAGTAGGCGGTGCCGCTCCTGCCGCTATCGGCGCAACCAGCGAGGACGAAAAGAACTTCACAAAGTCCCTTATTTTCGTAGCGCTGGGCGAAGGTGTTGCAATTTACGGTCTGCTTATTTCTATCCTTATCCTTTACAGCTAATACCGAGAGGTAATTATGAAATTCTTTTTAATCAGCGATAACATTGATACCCAAATGGGTATGCGGCTTGCGGGAATAGAGGGCGTAGTTGTTCACCGGCGTGACGAGGTTGAAAAGGCGCTTGATTCCGCAATGTCCGACAAGGATGTTGCAATTGTGCTGATGACGGAAAAGCTTATCAATCTTTGCCGCGACAAGGTTTACGACCTTAAGCTTCATTGCCCAAAGCCATTGATTGTTGAAATACCCGACCGTCACGGCACGTCACAGATTTCCGATACTATCAGCAGCTATGTCAGCGAAGCTATCGGAATTAAGCTATAATATTTAAGACAGAAAAGAAAATAGTGTAAAACCGAAAGGACTGAAAGAAATGGCTGATACAGGAGAAAAATTATCACGCTTTCAGGCGGAAATAGACAAGCAAATCAAGGGTGAAATCGACGATATTTTAAACTCCGCAAAGGAAAAGGCGGACGATATTCTTTCAAAGGCTGACGACGAATTTATCGGCGACAGCTATCAGAGAGTTTCAGCCGAAACTAAGGCGATACAGCAGGGGCTTAACAAAACCGTTTCTCACAAAAGCTTTGAGGCAAAGAGAGAGGTTCTTGCATACAGAAACAAGCTTGTTGACGAATTTTTCAGCGGAATTTCCCAAAAGGTGCTTGAATTTTCAAAAAGCGAGAAATACGCTGATTATATGGAAAAGGCTGCACGGGAGGCAAATGCCGCATTCCCCTTTTATGACGGCGTTACCGCTTTTGTAAAGCCTGCCGACAGGGAGCTTGCGGAAAAGCTGCTTGCGGAATACAAGGTTTCGGTTGAAATTGACAGAAGCATAAGGCTGGGCGGAATTACGTTCAGATACCCCAACGAAAACAGCTATATTGACCGTACTCT
Source organism: Ruminiclostridium sp. (assembly GCA_051882195.1). Classification (GTDB taxonomy): domain Bacteria; phylum Bacillota; class Clostridia; order Oscillospirales; family Ruminococcaceae; genus Ruminiclostridium_E. The sequence continues at coordinate 1,889 of JBJERI010000073.1, forward strand.
TGACGAAAGCTTCAGAAAAGAAAAGGATAATTTTGCAAACAATTCGGCAATGCAGCTATAATCTTGATATATGAGGTGTTATTTTGAACACGATTTATGCAATTAACGGACCTGTTGTAAAGGTAAAGAACACCAAGGACTTTTCCATGCGTGAAATGGTCTATGTAGGCGAAAAGAAGCTTATCGGCGAGGTAATCGGAGTAAGCGATACTTTTACAATTATACAGGTTTATGAAAATACCGCAGGACTTAAGGTGGGCGAGGCGGTTATGACAACGGGAATGCCAATGTGTGCAACCCTCGGCCCCGGAATCATATCCAACATTTTTGACGGTATCGAGCGCCCTCTCCGTGATATGAAAAGCATCAGCGGCTCTTTTGTAACAGAGGGCAGCGCAATTCCCTCCCTTGACGAGGAGCGGCTGTTTGACGTTACACTTAAGGTAAAGGTGGGTGACAAGGTAACCGCAGGACAGATTTACGCAACCTGCCCCGAAACTCCCCTTATTACCCACAAATGTATGATTTCCCCCTCCGTTAAGGAGGCAACGGTAACTTACGTTGCTCCCGACGGAAAATACAGAGTAAACGATGTTGTTGCAAAGCTTGCAATTGAGGGAGAGGAAACGGAAATTCCCCTGACCTTATGTCAGAAATGGGCTATCCGTACCCCAAGACCTGTTGCAAAGCGTCTTCCCATAACCAAGCCACTTATTACGGGACAGCGTATCGTCGATACGGTGCTGCCTATTGCAAAGGGCGGTACTGCGGCAATTCCGGGCGGCTTCGGTACGGGCAAGACAATGACCCAGCATCAGCTTGCAAAATGGTGCGACGCCGATATTATTGTTTATATAGGCTGCGGCGAGCGTGGAAACGAAATGACACAGGTACTGGAGGAGTTTTCCGAGCTTATCGACCCTAAGTCAAACCGTCCCCTTACTGATAGAACGGTGCTTATTGCAAATACTTCCAATATGCCTGTTGCTGCCCGTGAGGCGTCAATCTACACAGGAATTACCCTTGCGGAATATTACCGTGATATGGGCTATCATATTGCAATTATGGCGGACTCAACGTCACGCTGGGCGGAAGCCCTCCGTGAAATTTCGGGCCGCCTGGAGGAAATGCCTGCCGAGGAGGGCTTCCCCGCATATCTGCCCTCACGTCTTTCCGAGTTCTACGAGCGTGCAGGCTATGTAAATACCCTTTGCGGCGAGGAGGGCAGCGTTACCATTATTGGTGCGGTTTCTCCCCAGGGCTCCGACTTCTCCGAGCCTGTTACACAGAACACAAAACGTTTAGTGCGCTGCTTATGGGCGCTTGACAAGTCCGTTGCTTATGCCCGTCATT
>JBJERI010000074.1:0-3224 GCA_051882195.1 Ruminiclostridium sp.
AAAAAGGAATTTAATAATATATTCAAGAGATTTTATAGAGGAAAAGAGCATGAAAAAAAGGGTACTGAAGGTTCAGGGGTAGGGCTTTACCTAACCAGGAAGATTTTTGAGGATCAAGGCGGTAGTATACTAGTAAAATCTAAAATTGGCAGTGGAAGTAAGTTTACGCTGATGCTACCTAAATAAAAGATTGATGCACTTATCAGTGTAGCAATCTTTTATAATTTCAGAGCTAAATACAATTCTTACAAAATTGTAAGTGAAATTGAAAGTTATATGAAAGCTAGGAAGATTATCCTTTAAATATAGTAATTAATGAAAAGGAGAAAAAAATGAATACAATTTTACAAACTATAAATTTAAAGAAATATTATGGAGAGGGAGAAAATATTGTTAAAGCCATTGATAATACTAATATCAACATATTTCAAGGTGAATTTGTAGCTATAGTTGGAAAATCAGGATCAGGTAAAAGTACACTTCTACATATGCTAGGAGCGCTAGATAAACCAACATCAGGAGAGGTTATTATAGATAATAAGTATATATCAACTATGAAAGAGGAAGATTTGGCTATATTTAGAAGGAGAAAGATAGGGTTCATTTTTCAATATTATAATTTAATACCTTCAATTAACGTATGGGAAAATATAGTGCTTCCTATAGGGTTAGATTCAAGAAAGGTAGATAAAGATTTTGTCAATGATATTTTAGATACATTAGGATTGAAGGAGAAGAAGCATAATATGCCAAATACTTTATCAGGAGGACAGCAACAAAGGGTAGCCATAGCCAGGGCGTTAGCATCAAAGCCATCAATAATATTAGCAGATGAACCTACAGGTAATTTAGATTCTAAGACAGAAGAAGAAGTATTAACTTTACTAAAGCTTACAGCTAAAAAGTATAATCAAACTATAGTGATGATAACTCATGATGAAGGCATTGCCCAAATGGCAGATAGAATAATTTGCATTGAAGATGGCAAGGTGGTGGAATAAATGAAAACATTAACTAATCTTGTTAAGGGAAATTTAAAAAGTAGCAAAGCTAAAAGTGTATTGATATGTATAACAATAATGCTCACAACTACGCTTTTAACTTCTGTAGGAATTATTTGTAACAATTGGCTTAAAACCAATAAGGCTGCAACTATTGAGTATTCAGGTTCCTTTGAGGGAATTTATAAAAGAGTAAATAAAGATAAACTCGATATTATAAAAAATAATGCCAGTATTGATCAATATGGAATATATAAGGCTATTGGCACATCACAATATGAAGATAGCAATTTAGGATTAATTTATGCTGATAATACAATAAAGAATATGGCCAATATAAAGTTTGAAGATGGAACTATGCCAGAAAAAGAAAATCCATAGCCTGTAAGCTTCCTTGCAGGAATTATTAAGGTAAATTATGCGCTCCTTGCTGCCCTTGCCAAGTACTTTTATATAGGAGATTTTTTCGTTTGTTTCAAAGTCAATGGTTTCAACAACGCTTTTTACGTTCAGCCCCACCAGCTCGGACAAACGCATTCCGCAATTGAGGAAAAACGTTACCATACAATAATCCCTTGCGTCCTGCCATGTGTTGATTACCGAAATCTGATTCAGCAGGTGAGTGGCTTGTTCAATGGTAAGGTGCTTTGGAAGAGCGGCTTTGGGTGTGGGAAGCTCCAGCCTTTGAGCGGGGCTAACCTCAAACCACAGCTTTGTGTAGGTCAGATATTTGTAAAACTGCCGCAGGGAAACGCTTTTTCTTGAACGTGCCTTTGCCTGATTTTTACGTTCATCGGCGGCAAAGGAAAGGTATTCCAGCAAATCCTCAAGAGTAACGTTTTTAACAAGTTCCTCGGAGCAATCCGCAATTTTTATGCTTTCAAAGTCGTCCTTTGACGCAAGACCGTTTTTTATCTTCAGAAAACGGAGAAAGGTTTTTATGTCGTAATAGTAGTTTTTGACAGTAAGTGCAGACCTTGCCTTAACCGTTGTAAGATAATTCAAAAAATCGCCTAAATATGATGCGCAGTCGCTTTTATAATCAAAATCCATAGCAAATTCCTCATTAACGCTGTTTATACGTCTGAGGTAATTATATCATAAATATTGACTATTTTCAAGAAAAATCACCTGTCAAGCTGTTCAAGGTCAGTTTTAAGCCGCTTGATAATACGCTTTTCAAGCCGTGAAATATAGCTTTGGGAAATGCCGATCAAATCAGCAACCTCCTTCTGAGTGCGTTCCTTGCCGTCCTTAAGCCCGAAACGCATTTCCATTATCATTTTTTCACGGGAATTAAGCTTGTCGATCGCTTCAAGCAAAAGCTGCTTTTCAACCTCGTTTTCGATGTTCACATTGACAATATCATCATCCGTTCCAAGCACGTCTGACAGCAGTAGCTCGTTGCCGTCCCAGTCAATGTTCAGCGGCTCATCAATGGAAATTTCGTACTTGTATTGGTTGGATTTGCGCAGAAACATAAGTATTTCGTTTTCAATACACCGTGACGCATAGGTTGCAAGCTTTATGTTCTTGTCGGGGCTGAAAGTGTTTACCGCCTTAATAAGCCCGATTGTGCCTATTGAAATCAAGTCCTCAATGCCAACTCCGCTGGATTCAAACTTTTTTGCAATATACACAACAAGTCTTAAATTATGCACAATAAGCGTTTCACGGCCCTTGTTGAAGTCCGTTTCAAGCAGTCTGAATGCAATTTCCTCGTCCTCTTTGGAGAGCGGCGGCGGAAGAGATTCGGCGCCGTTTATGTATAAAACCGACTTTTCCCCGAATATTTTCAGCAACAAAATGCGGATACTTTGTACAATTGCATTCATTCCAATCGTCCTTTCGTCTATAAAATAATTTTTGGGTTAAAAATGGCTTGCTTGTTGTCATTGTTTTCGGAAATGCCTATAAGTGCGTTGACCTCCTTGGAGGTTTTTCCGTTGGAAATAATGATTTTGTCGGGCTTATAGGCTACTGCAATTCCGCTTTTCCCAACGGTTGAGTAGGGAAGTATGCGTATTCCTTTTATTGTACATTCTCCGCTTAATGCGTTTTCTATGCCTTCGGGCGCCGCAGCTTTGCATTGGGCAATGCTGCATATTATAACAGGAAGTCCCGTTACAAAATCAACAAGGGAATTTCCACTGTCTGCAAGGCCCTCAAGTATGACCTGTGACCTGTTGTAAACGATTACCACACTGTATTTCACGTCAGCGG
>JBJERI010000075.1:0-15063 GCA_051882195.1 Ruminiclostridium sp.
GTAATATCGGAAAAAAGGGCGATTTCCGAAATGCCTGCGTTGTTTATAAGCACCTTACAGCCGCCACACTCCTCCGCAAGAGCCTTTACCTGCTCCCTGTCGGAAATGTCGCATTTTACCGCTCTTGTGCCAAACCGCTGTTCAATCTCTCTTGCCCCTTTTTCATTGGAATTATAGGTGAAAATCACCTCGTAAGCCTTTGAAAAAATCTCACACAGCGCAGAGCCTATTGCACCCGTGCCGCCTGTTATAAGTGCCTTTTTCATTCAATCACCAGCGCTGTATTGTCGTCATTTGCCTTGATGGAAATTGAGCTTATGCCGCTTTCGCCGCTGTCGATAATGATGTTTGCCACCTTGTCCTCAACCTCCTTGCGGATAACTCTGCGGATATCACGTCCGCCGAATTTGCCGCCGAAAGCCTTGTGAGCAATGTATCTGTAAGCGCTGTCGTCAATGTTAAGGGTGATTTCCTTTTCGGCAAGAGGCGCAATCATTTCGTCAAGCATAAGCTTTGCAATCTTCGCATAGTTCTCCTCGCTGAGGGGATTGAACACAACGATTTCGTCGATTCTTCCCAAAAACTCGGGGCGGAGGAAGGAGCGGAGCGCCTTCATTGCCTTTTCTCTTGACAAGTCGCCCTCGGTCTTGCCAAAGCCCATACCTGTCGAGCCGTCGCTTGAGCCTGCGTTTGAGGTCATGCAGATAACGGTGTTTTCAAAGCTTACCGTTCTGCCGTGAGCATCGGTGATTTTGCCCTCGTCAAGTATCTGAAGCAGAATGTTCAGCACATCGGGGTGAGCCTTTTCGATTTCGTCAAAAAGAATTACGGAATAGGGCTTTCTGCGTACCTTTTCAGTAAGCTGTCCCGCCTCGTCATAGCCAACATATCCCGGAGGAGAGCCAACGATTTTGGAAACGCTGTGCTTTTCCATATACTCGCTCATATCAAGACGAATAAGGGGGTCAACCGTATCAAAAAGCTCGCTTGCGAGTACCTTTACAAGCTCGGTTTTACCAACACCTGTTGGTCCAACAAAAATGAATGAAGCAGGACGTCTGCGGGCGGAAAGCTGCACTCTTGTGCGCTTTATAGCGGCGGCTACAAGCTGACAAGCTTCGTCCTGACCGATAACCTTGCTTTTGAGTACGTCCTCAAGCTTGCTCATTTTCTTGAACTCGGTTTCCATAATCTTTGAAGCTGGAATACCTGTCCACAGCTCGATTACAGTGGAAATATCCTCCTCGGTAACATTTATCTGCGTTACCAGCGGTTCAAGCACCTTGATACGCTCGTCATTCTGCGCCTGCAAGGTCTTTATTTCCGCCATGCGCTCGTAGTTTATATTTTCAGTTTCCTGGGACAGCTTTCCCTGCTCCGTTTCAAGCTTTTTCTGTTCAAGCTGAAGCTTTTCGTATTCGGTAAGGTCCTTGCTCTTTATGCTTGCACAAGCGCAGGCCTCGTCAAGCAGGTCTATTGCCTTGTCGGGCAGATATCTGTCGGTAATGTAACGCTCGGAAAGTACAGCGCAGGAGCGGAGAATTGAGTCGGAAACGTGTATTTTGTGATGCTCCTCGTAGTAGGACTTTATTCCCTTTAACAGCTCCACCGTGTCTTCAATGCTTGGCTCGTTAATGGTAACAGGCTGGAAGCGGCGTTCAAGAGCGCTGTCCTTTTCAATATACTTGCGGTATTCGTTAAAGGTGGTAGCACCGATTACCTGAAGCTCTCCTCTTGAAAGAGCGGGCTTGAACATATTTGCAGCGTTCATTGTGCCCTCGTTGTCCCCTGTTCCCACAAGATTATGCACTTCGTCTATAAACAGCAGAATATTGCCTGCGTTTCTGATTTCTTCAAGCAGGGACTTTACACGGCTTTCAAACTGTCCTCTGAACTGTGTTCCAGCAACAAGGGCGGTCAAATCAAGCAGGTACAGCTCTTTATTCTGAAGTCTGAAGGGAACGTCACCCGAAACCAGCTTCTGAGCGATTCCCTCCGCAATTGCTGTTTTACCTACGCCGGGCTCGCCTATAAGGCAGGGATTGTTCTTTGTTCTGCGTGAAAGAATCTGAGTAACGCGGTATATTTCCTTGTCACGACCGATTATGCGGTCAAGCTTGCCCTGTCTTGCCTTTTCGGTAAGATTAGAGCAGAAGGTATCAAGGAACTTATGCTTTTTGTCTTCCTTTTTCTTCTTGTCCTTTTTCTTTGTATCCCCTGTGCTGTCGGATCTGGATTTATCGCTGTCGGATTTATCACCGCCGAACAAGCTCTGCAAAAACTGTGGTACTGTGCCTGCGCCGCCCGGCATAAAGCCGTCAACATCGTCGTTATCGTCATCGGGATTAACTTCATCGTCGCCGAAAATTGCCTTGTAACTTTCCTCAAAATCCTCGTCGCTAATTCCCATCTGCTTTAAATAGTCGTTAACCTGCGGTACGCCAAGCTCCTTTGCACAGACAAGGCAAAGTCCCTCGTTGTGCTTTTCCTCGCCCTGCATTGTGGTGATGAAAACAACAGCGGGTCTTTTCTTGCATCTTGCGCACATCATCATATCTGTATCAGCTCCTTTTCTTTATTCTATATTACTTTAAAAAATCGAGAAATTGGAAATTGTAAAAATACTTAAACACATAGGTTTTATCTATCGTCATTGTGTTAAGGAAAATAAGCTCGTTGCCTGTAAGCGAAATAATAACCTGCACTATTATACAGATTAGGCAAACTGAAACAAACGCCTCCGCAATTCCCAGCACTCCGCCGAAAAAGCCGTTAACTGCGCCAACAACGGGAATTTTGTTTATAACCCTTGTTGCTCTGATAATTATGCTTAACACAATCATTATTATAGCAAAAAGTATTGCAAAAATCAACGTTCTTAAGGGAATCATTACCACGGGCTTAACAATGCAGTCGGTTATTGACGAACCAACGTCGATATTGACGTTTAAAAGAGCAAGGGCAATGTCGGAAATTGCCGTGTTATCGCCGTTTGAAACCGAGTCGGAGAACTGTCCCATTGCTCCCGGAAGAACCTCGGAGAAAGTATTGGCAACATCTCCGAATATTCCGTAAACAGTGCCGTTATGTGCCGTTGACGCAAGCACCCTTGAGAAAATCAGCTTGCCCAGATCATTGCTTTCAAGCTCGGACTGGGTAAACTGAACAGTGCCTACCTTGACTTCGGAAAGGTCAAGCTCGCTGTTGAAGCCGAATGAGCTTAAATCAACGTTGCCGATGCCTGTACTTGAAAAATCCACCTTTGAAAGGTCGAGGGTAGCCTTTCCCGCAGAATCGGGAGTTAAATTTATTTCGTCAAGGGTTTTGCCGTTTACCTTGATTTTGCTTGTGTCAACCGCTTGCAGGTCGGTAATTATGTTGTCGCTAAGATAGGGCGTTACTTGCTCGTTAATCTGCTGTTCAACGGGAGTTTCTATGAAAGACGAATAAACCCATGAGGAAAGCCCGTTGCTTAGCCATAATGCCCCGATAAACGCCACGAAAATCGAAATAAAACCAAGCAGCGTTGCCACAAAGCCTTTTTTCCAGCATTTGAAAATAATGCCGATTACAACCGCTGCAAAAAGTATGTCGTATGCCCAAAAAAATTGTGTACCCATTAGCCTACCCTTTCTGTATCTACCTTATCATAGCCGAGAAGATAATAATTGCCGCCTATTTTTAAGAAAGCGGAATATTCTTCGCTTAATTTTACTCTGCCCGTTTCATTGAGATTGCGGTCATAGCTTACTGCGTCCTCTCCCTCAAGAGCGTAAACGCCGCTTCCGTCCGCCACAATGTCAACCGTATTTGACGGCACCGAAATACTTCCCATAACGTTCATTTCATCGTCAAGGGTCAGCAGTACAGTGCTGCTGGTGGAAATGTTGTTGACGAGAATTGCGGTAAAGCTCTCTTCAAGCACAGGACAAACCAATGTGCCCGAAAATGCGTAGCTGCCCACAAGGGAGCCGTCGCTCTCATTCAGCGTAAAGCAGATATTATCGCACAAAACGGTGATGTTCTTTCCCTTTGCTTCAATGGCGCAGGGAATGCTGTTGCTCACAAGTGAATATTTCCATACTTCGGATTCGCTGCCGTCAATACTGAATTTATACACGTTGCAGACAATGTCGCCGCTCTGAACGCCGATTGTTGTTACAATAATGCTTTTTTCGTCCTCTGTAAATTCAACCTGCATTACGTTTTCGTCAACGAATTTTCTTGTATATTTCCAGTTGCCGCTTCCATCAAAAACCTTAACGAGGTTTGAATACTTTGGCGAGGTGGTGACAATAGCGCAAAGGTCGCCCGAGCTTAACGCCCCGTAAACGATTTTGTCGTCAACAGTCTGGTCGTAAATACGGCTTGTTCTGTTGTACAGTGAAAAATCGTATGAGCTTTTGTCGTACAACAGAATGCGCTTATCGTTAGCTCTTTGAACAGCGTTTGTGTAGCCGTGCTTAAGAGCGTAAATCTGTCCGCCGCCCGTTGTGTACGTATATAAATAAGTGTCGGTCAGCAGCAGGAAATTATCCCCGAAATCTGCAAAAGAATAAGAGGCGCTTCCCGGAAGATTTACGGGAAATCCCACGTCCTCGGAGGTACGGTTGTCGATTTTGGAGGCAATACCTCTCAGCGGCTCGAAAATAGTTCCCGCATTTGTCCATATAAGAGCAATTCCCGCTAAAACAAGACCTATGGAAAGAAGCTTGATTATGTTGTTTCTCTGCTTTCGTTTTTTTCTGTACGCAATTATATCGTTAGGCGATTTTTTTGTTTCAACCGCTTTTTTTCTGCTTTTAGCCAAAATCAAACCTCCTCTCTCAATAATAAACCTTATTCAGATACAGTCCACAGGGCGAAAGGGTTTTTCCCGCCTTTTCCCTGTTTCCCGTTTCAAGAGCTTCAAGCACATCCTGCTCAGTGCGCTTGCCCTCGTTCATAAAAATAAGCGTTCCTATAATAATACGCACCATATTGTGCAGAAATCCGTCGCCGCTTACATAAAAGTCAACAATGTCCCCGTTCCGTTCAACACGGCAGTCATGCACCGTTCTTACGGTGCTTTTCAGATGTTCCTTTGCCTCCGCCTTGCAGAATGCGGCAAAATCGTGAGTTCCCACAAAGATTTTGCAGGCTTTCCCAAGATACTCATCGTCAAGCTTATAAGGATAATGCAGCGCTAAATTCTGTGAAAAAACATCACGCTGCTTTGCGTTGTTCACACGGTAAAGGTACTCCTTACCCTTTGTATCAAACCTTGCGTGAAAGCTTTCGTCAGCGTCCTCGCAGGAAATAATGACAATATCGGGCGGAAGAATAACGTTCATTCCCTTAACAAAGCCGTCGCAGGGAATTTTGCTGTCAACGTGGGAATTGAACCAGAATTCCTTTGCGTGAACTCCCGTATCAGTCCTTGAACAGCCGTTTATGCTGACCTCCTGCTTTAAAAGGAGGGACATTTTTTCCTCAACCACATTCTGTACGCCTACAACGCCGTTCTGCCACTGAAAACCGTGGTAATTTGTGCCGTTGTACGCCATACAAACCTTTAAGTTACGCATTTTACCTCTCAGAATATAAAGTTGTTCACAATAACAAAGCCGAATACCGTCAGCACAAGGGCGGTTACCGCAAAATCCGTTTTGGACGCTTTAAGCTGTCTGAGCCTTGTCCTGCCCTCTCCTCCTCGGTAACAGCGGCATTCCATAGCCATTGCAAGCTCGTTTGCACGCTTGAACGCCGAAACGAAAAGGGGAATAAGAATAGGCACAAGCGCCTTTGCTTTCTTCATAAGTCCGCCCGTGTCAAGAGAAGCGCCCCTTGCTTTCTGCGCCATCATTATTTTGTCCGTTTCCTCAATAAGGGTGGGGATAAATCTCAGCGCAATGGTCATCATCATTGCAAGCTCGTGTACGGGGAAATGGAGCTTTTTCAGCGGCGAAAGCAGGCTTTCTATTGCGTCTGTAAGTATAATGGGCGAAGTGGTGTAGGTAAGCAGTGACATTCCCACAATAAGGCAGATAATTCTTATCATCATAAACAAGGAGGTTTCAACGCCCTCCCAGTAAATGGTGAAAATCCACCAGTCAACAAGAGGATTGCCCTCGCCCTTGATAAAAAACAGGTTGAGAACAGCGGTGAAAATTACGATTGGCACAATGGGCTTTAAGCTTTTCAGCATAAGCTTGAATCTTATATTTGCAACGCCGTAAGCCATAAAAATGAAGATTGCCGCTACCGCAAGCCCCATAAAATTCTGCGCCACAAAAAGCATTACAACATAAATTATGTCAAGGACTATTTTAAAGCGGCTGTCCATACGGTGAATTATGGAATTGCCGGGAAAATACTGACCTATGGTTATATCTTTTAACATTCTTGTTTTCCTTTAATCTGTTCAATAAGTCGCTGCTTGGCACGTTCTATTGTATAAATATCGTCGCCTAAGTCAACGCCATGTTCCTTTAGCATAAGACTGAGCCTTGTAATCTGCGGAACATCAAGGCCAATCATCTGAATTTCCTTTGACTTGCTGAAAACATTGTCCACGCTTTCATAGCAGAAAAGCCGACCTCTGTTCATAACAAGCACCTTGCCTGCATATTTCACAATATCCTCCATTGAATGAGAAACAAGAAGTATTGTTGTGCCCGAATTTTTGTGATATTCGGATATTTTCTGGAGCACCGTATCTCTGCCTATTGGGTCAAGACCTGCGGCAGGCTCGTCAAGTATGAGTATCTGGGGCTCCATTGCAATTACCCCTGCAAGAGCAACTCGCCTTTTCTGCCCTCCCGACAAATCAAATGGAGAGCGCTCCAGCATATCATCGGTAATGCCCATGCTTGCGGCAGCTTCACGGACCCGCTTATCCACTTCTTCGGGAGAAAGGTCCATATTTTTCGGTCCGAAAGCAATGTCCTTATAAACCGTTTCCTCAAATAGCTGATGCTCGGAATACTGGAAAACCAGTCCCACTTCAAAGCGTATGTCACGGATATTCACGTCTTTTGACCATATATTCCTGCCGTTTATTATAACGTCGCCGCTTGTCTGCTTAAGCAGACCGTTAAGGTGCTGTATAAGGGTGGATTTGCCGCTTCCCGTATGACCGATAATGCCCACAAATTCGCCCTTTTCTATTGTTACATTTACATCGTCAACAGCGGTGGTTTCAAAAGGCGTTCCAACGCTGTACTTGTAAGTGAGTTTTTTCGTTTCAACTGCGTTCATCAAAGCACGTCCTTTCCAAGAAGCTTAAGGATATGCTCCATACAATCCTGCTCGGTGATTATATCCCGGGGAATGTCAATTCCCTCTTTACGAAGCTCATAGCAAAGCTCCGTTACCTGGGGAACGTCCAGTCCAACCGCCTTCAGCTCCTCAACACGGGAGAAAATTTTCTTCGGCTCATCGTCCATAATGATACTGCCCTTGTCCATTACGATTACCCGCTCCGCCTGTGCCGCTTCCTCCATGTAGTGAGTGATGAACACAATGGTTATGCCCTTTTCCCTGTTCAGCTTCTTTATGGTGGCCATAACCTCTTTTCTGCCCTTTGGGTCAAGCATTGCCGTTGGCTCGTCAAGAACGATACAGTCGGGCTCCATTGCGATTACGCCCGCAATTGCAATGCGCTGCTTCTGTCCGCCCGAAAGCTGATGAGGGCTATGCTCACGGTACTTGTACATATCAACCGTGTTAAGGGCTTCGTCAACCCGTCTGCGTATTTCATCGGGAGGTACGCCTAAGTTTTCCAGTGCAAATGCCACGTCCTCCTCAACAATGGTTGCAACAAGCTGGTTATCAGGATTCTGAAAAACCATTCCCACATTCTGACGAACGTCGTATATTTTATCGTCGTCCGCCGTGTCGATCCCGTTTACGAAAACCTTGCCCTTTGAGCCAACAAGAATACCGTTGAAATGCTTTGCAAGGGTGGATTTTCCGCAGCCGTTGTGACCTAAAACAGCCACAAACTGTCCCTTGGGAATGGTTAAGTTAATGCCTTTTAAAACCTTGTTTGACTCTATAACCTTGCCGTCGTCGTCAAGTGTCTGATATTCAAACTCTAAGTTTTCTGTTTCAATAATGTTCACAATATCTCCTATCATAGCCGTCCTTTACCTTACGGTTAAAAGCGGTATGCCTTTGTTCAAAGGCTTTTCGCCTTACTCAAACCTTACTATTGCCGTGTTTCCGCAGGGAATTGCAAGTCCCGTCTTTTGTACAGGCAGTGCGATTTCCTGTGCGTCAACGTCTATTTTGTATTTTTGTCCCACTGTCATTTTAAGCAGATAGCCCATTACCGACGGGGAAAGTCCCGTTGTGTAGCTGTTAAGCAGCAGGAACAAGGGCTTTTCGGAAAGCACCGCCGTGCATCTCTGCATAAGCTCGTAAATGCAGTCCTCTAATTTCCACATTTCGCCGTTTGTTCCTCTGCCGTAGCTTGGTGGGTCAAGAATTATTCCGTCGTATTTGTTGCCCCGCTTGATTTCTCTGCCGAGAAACTTCATTGCGTCGTCAACTATCCAGCGGATAGGCTTATCACGCAAGCCGCTTAGCTCTGCGTTGGTTTTTCCCCAGTCAACCATACCCTTTACTGCGTCAAGGTGGCATACCCTTGCTCCTGCGTTTGCACAGGCAAGGGTCGCTCCCCCCGTGTAGGCGAACAGATTAAGCACGTTTATTTCACGCTTTTCCCTTGCGATTGCCTCACGGATAAGCCTGTCGCAGTAATCCCAGTTTACCGCCTGCTCGGGGAAAAGTCCTGTATGCTTGAAGCCCGTAGGCTTAACCATAAAGGTTAAATCCTTATATTTAATGTTCCAGCTTTCGGGGAATTTCTTAAGGTATTTCCACTCACCGCCGCCGCTTGAGGAACGGTAATAACGAGCGTGGGGATTGTTCCACTGTGGGTCGGGGTTGGGGTTTTCCCATATTATCTGCGGGTCGGGGCGGACAAGGGTTACATTCCCCCACCGCTCCAGCCTTTCGCCCCCCGATGTATCTATAAGGCAGTAATCCTGCCAGTTTTCAGCTATTCTCAAGGCTTTCTCCTTTTTAACAAAGCTCCGACTTTATAACGTCTACAATTTTATTCGCCCAAAGGGTTATATCGTCCTTGCTTTTTCCCTCTATCATTACACGGACAAGAGGCTCTGTGCCGCTTTCACGGACAAGAATACGTCCGTTTTCGGAAAGCTCCTTTTCAGCGCTTGCAATAACCGCAAGAATGGAGTCGGTTTTGTTCCACAGACCCTTTTTGTCCTCGGTAATCTTTACGTTAAGCAAAATCTGGGGATAGTCCTCAATGTCCTCCACAAGCTTTGAAAGGGGCTGCTTTGTAATGGAAACCAGCTTCATAAGCTGCACCGCCGTAAGCTGTCCGTCCCCTGTTGTGGCATGGTCAAGGAAAATAATGTGTCCCGACTGCTCTCCGCCGATATTGTAGTTATTGGCAAGCATTTCTTCAAGCACATACCTGTCGCCAACCTTGGTGCAGACTGTGTTTATGGAGTTTTTCTTCATAAAGCCGTGGAAGCCAAGATTGCTCATTACGGTAACAACCACCGTATCGTTTTTCAGCGTGCCTGTTTCCTTCATATATTTCGAGAGAATTGCAATAAGCTTATCCCCGTCAACAAGTCTGCCCTTTTCGTCCACCGCAAGACATCTGTCTGCGTCCCCGTCGAATGCTACGCCGAAATCGCAGCCACGCTCTACAACAACTTTCTGCAGATTTTCAATGTGGGTTGAGCCGCATTTGTCGTTGATATTGCAGCCGTCGGGCTTATCGCTTATCATTATTACGTCAACCCCAAGCTTTGTGAAAAGCGCCTCAGCCGTTGCGCTTGCGCTGCCGTTTGCACAGTCGATTGCCACCATAAGACCGTTAAGGTTGCCCTCAATGGTGCTTTCAAGGTGCTCGTTGTACTGGCTGACTGCGCCGTACATTGTTCTTATTCTGCCTATCTCAGTGCCGTTTTTAAGCTGAATTTTTTCGGGAGTATCCAGTATAAGCTCCTCAATTTCGTTTTCAACCTCATCGGGAAGCTTGAAGCCTGTGTTTGAAAACAGCTTTATACCGTTATACTCAACGGAATTGTGCGAAGCGGAAATCATTACCCCTGCGTCCGCTTCATAATATTTCACAAGATAAGCCACCGCAGGAGTCGGTACAACTCCAAGCAGCTCCACGTCTGCTCCCACCGACGCAATTCCCGCCGCAAGAGCATATTCCAGTACGTCCGAGGAAATTCGTGTGTCCTTTCCAATAAGTATTTTCGCCTTTTTGTGTGCAGGCTTATGCTTTGTAAGCACGATTGCTGCGGCTCTGCCGATGTTCATTGCCATTTCGCAGGTAAGCTCCGTTATGGCAACTCCTCTTGCACCGTCTGTTCCAAATAATCTACCCATGTGTTCTCCTGACTTATACTATATTTTTAGGTAACAACGCATAATTATTGTCGTGTGATTGCGAAGTCAGATTTTTCGTCAGTTTGTATAAATTGAGTGCAGGCTGGCTGGTGCCAGTCAAGCGAAATTTATGCGAGATGACGGAAAATATGCAAGCAAGCATACGGCAAAGGCGATAGCCGTTAATTGTGCGGCGTTGCCTTTAAATAAATGTCTGCTGTCCGTCCTGCTCAAAGCCAAGGTGCTTATAAGCAAGGGCGGTTGCAACTCTGCCCCGTGGGGTTCTGCTGATAAAGCCAAGCTGCATTAAAAACGGCTCGCACACGTCCTCAAGGGTAACCGCTTCTTCTCCCAATGCGCTCGCCAGCGTTTCAAGCCCCACAGGACCGCCGTTGTAGCCTTTTATTATCATTGTAAGCATTCGCTTGTCAAGGCTGTCAAGCCCCAGCTTGTCGATTTCCATTCGGTCAAGGGCAATATCTGCTAAATCCTTTGTGATTTTTCCGTTGCCCATTACCTCAGCAAAATCACGAACCCGCTTAAGCAGTCGGTTTGCAATTCGGGGAGTGCCTCTTGAACGCCTTGCCAGCTCCATTGCGCCGTCCTTCATTGCAGGTATGGAAAGAATTACCGAGGAGCGCATGATAATATCGCAAAGCTGTTCCTCGCTGTAAAGCTCAAGGCGCATTATTACGCCGAAACGGTCACGGAGCGGACTTGTAAGCTGACCTGCTCTTGTGGTTGCGCCGATAAGGGTGAAGTGTGGCAGGTCTATGCGTATGGACTGCGCCGACGGACCTTTACCTATTATAATATCAAGGACAAAATCCTCCATTGCGGGATAGAGAACCTCCTCCACCTGTCTTGAAAGGCGGTGAATCTCATCGATAAACAGAACGTCCCCGTCCTTTAAATTGGTAAGCAAAGCCGCCAAGTCCCCCGGCTTTTCAATGGCAGGACCGGAGGTTACCTTGAAATTTACACCCATTTCGTTGGCGATAATTCCTGCAAGAGTGGTTTTGCCCAGTCCCGGAGGGCCGTACAGAAGAACGTGGTCAAGGCTGTCCCCTCTTGCCTTTGCCGCCTCAATGTATATGGAAAGATTTTCCTTAACCTTATCCTGCCCTATATATTCATTGAGAGTTTTCGGTCTTAAGCTGTATTCTACGTCAATATCCTCGGGAGTGTAAGCAGGCTCAACCAGCCTATCCCGTACTTTTTCTTCATTTTTGCCAGAAGTTTCTATCAAGGCTTAACCTCCCCTTAAAACAATCCCGTAATCAGATTTACCACCTGCGTGAAAATAGAGCCAACCGTCATTTTGAAAATGATATACACAATGACTGCGGCGGCAATTACGCAAACCAGAATCAGAATTGCCGTAATGATTTTCCTCTGCTTTTTAAGCTCCGCCATTATTTCCTCGTTGGAAACAGGCGTTTTCTCTTCGTTTTCCATTATAAAGCCTTTCTCACTGGGAAAGCCGTTTCAGTCCCATTTTTACCATTTCGGGAACAGGAGTATCGGGGGCAATTCCCGCCAGCGCCGAGGAAGCCTGTGCAGTGGAAAAACCAAGCACCACCAGCGCCGACAATGCCTCTGCGGCGTTGTTGCCGGCAGGAGCGGCAACCCCTGTCATATCCGAATAATCCTCTGCCGTAAAGCTGTTATTTTCCTTTGAAAGCTTATCCTTTAATTCAAGGACTATCCTCTGTGCGATTTTTGCGCCGATTCCCTGCGCACGGGTCAATGCCTTGCTGTCCCCCGAAACCACCGTAAGGGCAAAGCCCTGTGGGGAAAGATTTGACAGTATGGACAGTGCCGCCTTTGGACCTACTCCGTTTACGGAAATCAGCATTTTGAAGCAGTTAAGCTCCTGCATATCCCCGAAGCCGAACAGCTCCACTGCGTCCTCTCTTACGCTTAAATAAGTGTAAAGCCGCACATTATCCCCGATTTTCAGCGGAGATAAGGTATACGAGGTAGTGCGGCAGGCATAGCCCACTCCTCCGCATTCCACAACTGCAAGGTTGCTTTCCGTATGTATAAGTTCGCCTTTAACGCTATAAATCATTTTATTCCGTTCTCCTGCTATTTGTTCGTGTACAGGCTCATCTGCGAATTGTAGCAGTGTCCGTGGCAGATTGCCATTGCAAGTGCGTCCGCCGTATCGTCGGGCTTAGGTACCTCGCTTAATCCCAGCACTCGCCTTGTCATATCCTGCACCTGCTTTTTAACAGCCTTGCCGTAACCCGTTATGGACTGCTTTACCTGCAGGGGCGTGTATTCGTAAATGTCGATTTTCCGCTGATTTGCCGCAAGAAGAATAACTCCCCTTGCCTCCGCAACGTCGATTGCGGTTTTCTGATTGTTCTGGAAATACAGCTTTTCAATGGACAGAAACTCGGGGCGGTATTTATCAAGAACATAGCATAAATCGCTGTAAATTTCGGTAAGCCTGTCATTGAATGGAGTGTCCTTGTCCGTTGTGATTGCGCCGTAGTCAACCACGCTGAATTTGCTGTTTACATAGTCAAGTATTCCGAAACCCACAATTGCATAGCCGGGGTCAATACCAATTATTCTCATAAATACACACTGCTCCAATATAATAACAAATATTATAACACAGATTTTTTCATTTTGCAACCATATAACAGGATTTTCAGCCAACATACTATATAAATACGTTTATCGACAAAAAATTCTTGCTATTCGACGGTTTTTGTTGTATAATTTATTATATCTACGAGGTGATTGCTTGAAACGTTACATTGCCCTTATAATATGCTGCTTGTTCATGTTTACAGGCTGTGATGAACAAAAACAGAACGCTGAAAAAACAGTTTTTGCCTTTGATACGCTTATAACCGCTAAAATTTACGGCAGCGACAAAGAAAAGCTGGAAGAGGCTCTTGAAAATTCGTTCACATTGATAGAAAAAGTGGAACAAACTGCCTCCGCACTAAATCCCGAAAGCGAGCTTTACAAGCTTAACCAAACCGCTTATAATAATCCCGTGACAGTTTCAGATATGCTGTTTGAGCTTATTGAAACAGGCATAGAGTGGGCGGAAAAAACCGACGGCGCTCTTGATATTACGATAGGAAAGCTTGTGGACTTATGGGGCATAGGCACTGAAAATCAGCGTGTTCCCACTGATGAGGAAATACAGTCCGTGCTTACGGAAAAAGGCTTTGAAAAGGTAATGCTTGACCGTGAAAACAAAACGGTAATGTTTACGGACAAGAACATTAAGCTGAACCTTGGCGCAATCGCAAAGGGCTATGCTGGGGAGCTTATCCGTGAAAGCCTTATCCAAAGCGGAGTTACCGAGGGAACGCTCAATCTTGGCGGAAATATTGTGACAATAGGGCTGAAAAACGGCTCGGAAAAGTGGAAAATCGGCGTTACCGACCCAAATTCACCCGATATGGGCATTATCGCAAAGTTAAAAGTTGGACAAGCCGCCGTTGTTACCTCGGGAGATTACGAGCGGTATTTTGAACAAAATGGAGTGCGCTACTGCCACATTTTTGACGGCAAAACAGGCTATCCCGCTCTAAGCGGATTAAAAAGCGTTACAATAATCTGCGATAATTCCTTTACAGCCGACTGCCTTTCAACCGCCTGCTTTGTGCTTGGAAAGGAAAAGGCGGCAGAGCTTATACAAGGCCTTGAAAACGTATCCGCAGTTTTTGTGGATACCTCGGACAATATGACAACTATAAACATACCCAACGGCGAGATTGAAATTTATGGCTGAAAAGAAATTTGGTAAAACAATTTTTGTTCATATAGCGGTAATAACAGGAACGTTTTTGCTTTTGGCGGCAGTGTGGCTGATACTGCTCAATGTGAAAACAGGCGGTCATATTGCAAAAATTTACAGCAGCGGACAGCTTGTGAGAGAAATTGACCTTGACCTTGTGACCGAGCCCTATCAATTTGTAATCGAAAGCGAAACCGGCTGCAATACTGTTTTTGTTGAAAAAGGCACAATTTCGGTTTCAGAAGCCGACTGTCCCGATAAGGTCTGCGTAAAAACAGGCAGCATAAGCGGCGGAATTACGCCCATAATATGCGTCCCCAACAGGCTTGAAATAAGGATTGAAGCGGATACCGACCTTGACGGAGTGGCAAGATGAAAATTCAGAAAATATGCGCAGTTTCTCTTTTTACTGCGGCGGCGCTTATTGTTTTTGTTATTGAGGCCCAGCTGCCTCCCCTTTCCTTTTGCCCTATGTTCAAGCCGGGGCTTGCAAACGTGGTGACCTTGTTCATACTTTTTGCAGGCGGCGGCTGGAAAGTCCGTGACAGCGCAATTGTCCTTACACTTCGGATTGTTCTTGGCGCACTGATTACGGGAGCAATGATGACCGTGCTTTTCAGCGCTGTGGGCGGCGTTTTCGCAATGGCGTTCATGTACCTCGGCAAAAAGCTTTACAAAGGCAGATTTATCCCCACCGTAAGCATTATGGGCGCTTTCGGACATAATATAGGGCAAATGCTGACAGCGGTTATTGTTTACGGCAGCTTTTCGGTGGTGTGGTATCTTCCAATAATGCTTATGGGCGGCATTTTAAGCGGAGCGCTTACGGGCTTTTGCGTCTGCTTAATCAGAAAAAACAAACCCTT
>JBJERI010000076.1:0-3205 GCA_051882195.1 Ruminiclostridium sp.
CTACCGGCGAAGTTTTTTAAAAAATTTGTAACGCATCATTGACAAACCAACAAAATAAATAAAAAATTTTTCAAAAAGGTATTGCTTTTTTTAACAGTCTATGATATAATAATTAAGTCGCAATGACAAACAAATGTGGAGCTACTTGTAAAAAAGTCCACCTCGGCTTTCGGAATTTCCGCCGTGTAAAAATTATAAATTCCTTATATGCAGGTGTGGCGGAATTGGCAGACGCGCTAGCTTCAGGTGCTAGTGGCAGCAATGTCGTGTGGGTTCAAGTCCCGTCACCTGCACCACCAGCGTGGAACGTTGGATCCCTGTAAAGCTCAGTTAAACACTGGGCTTTTTCTTTTTAATCCTTACATTTTTAAAATTTATTTTGTATAGCTTAGCCAGTCGAGTGCCTCGACACGCTTTAAAGCCCGATTGCAAGTCGGGCTTTATTTTATGTTATGCCTAAGACCTGCAAATTTCACCGCAAATAATTTATTTGATAAATCAAAACGGAAGGGAAAGCTCTTAGACCTGCCCCTCCGTTTCAAATATTCCGCAAATTTATTTTTTTAGAGTGAATTTTCCAATAAGCTGCTTCACTGTGTTTGCCTGACCTGCAAGTTCCTCTGCCGCTGCGGCGCTCTGCTCGGAAGCCGCAGAGTTGTTGCTGGTTACAGTAGAAAGCTGCTCCACGCCCACTGTCACATTGCTTATTCTCTCGGACTGATTATGAGAGCTCTTGGAAATTCCGTCGATGGTATCCACAATTTCCCCGATATTGCTTACCACGGTGCGAAGAGATTCTGCTGTTTGATTTGCAATTTGAGAGCCGTTTTCCACTGCCTCCATAGTTTTGCCGATAAGCGCAGCCGTGTTCTGTGACGCCTCTGCGGACTTGGAGGCAAGATTTCTTACCTCGTCAGCAACAACCGCAAAGCCCTTGCCGGCTTCGCCTGCTCTTGCGGCTTCAACAGCGGCGTTAAGCGCCAGAATATTTGTCTGGAACGCAATGTCTTCAATAGTCTTGATTATTGCATTAATCTGATGTGCATTGTCGTTAATGTCCTTCATTGCACCAAGCATATTGTTCATACGCTCGTTGCTGAGGTTGGCTTCGCTGCCGATAGAGTTCATACTTTCGCTTGCGTGTTCGGCTTGGGCAGCGTTGGACTTTATCTGCTTTGACATTTCGTCAATGGTAGCAACCAGCTGCTCGATAGAAGCCGCCTGCTCAGTTGAGCCGGAAGCCAGCGCCTGAGCACCGTCGGAAACTTGCTCCGCTCCCACAGCCACCTGGTCGGCAGCAAGGTCGATTTCCATAAGGGTAGAGTTAAGAGAGGAGGTAATGTTGTCAAGGGCGGTTTTAAGCTTCTCAAACTCTCCCTTGTATTCCATTGTAAGACTGATGTCAAGATTTCCTGCGGCTATCCGGTTAAGCACCTCGGACATCTCGTTGATATAGCCGGTGTAATTTCTCAGCTGACCTACTGTTTCTCCGAAGCTGTCTGCAAGCACGCCTATATCGTCCTTGGAAGAAGCCTTGACTGTTACGTCAAGCTTTCCGCCAGCCACTTTTCTTGCGGCTTCGTTAAGCGCCTTGAGAGAGCGGGTCATTCTTACCGAAATGAAAATTGCAACCGCAATTGCCACACCCAAATCGAATACTACGGCAATCAGCATTACCACCGTCATATGTACTGTCTGCTGAGAAATCTCAGAGGTTTCTGCCGTGAAAATAAACCTCATACCGTTGTCAAGGGTGCTGAATACTGCATTTCTGTCCGCTCCGTTCAGCTGACAGCGGATAACGCTATCGCTGTTTTCTTCGGACATAGCAGCAATAAGTCCGTCAAAGCTTCCAAGCGAAGCAAGGCCGGAGCCGAATTCCATTTCCCTGCCGTACATTATGCTGTTGCTTCCGTCTGTGATGATTGGCATACCTGTCTGATAAGCGTCGGAGCTTTCGGCAATGTTCTGTATCATAGTGAAGTCAATATCCATACCGATAATGCCCACGTTCACTCCTTCATAGAATAAAGGCACAACATAGGAAATCATATAAATGCCGATGTTTTCATTGAGGTATGGGCTCATCCAGGTAGGCACACCGTTGTTTACGGGAATATAGTACCAGCCAACGTGAGTAAGGTCGGTTTTGTCATATATAGTGAAATCCGTAGGAGGAACTGTCTGAAACTCTTCATCAGCGCTGTTTCTCATATAGAAGATACCCGAAACGGGATCGGTAAAATCGGGGTTATAGCGTATATAAGAGGTTATTGCGCCGTCGGTATTCTCGGCAGAGCTTAACAGCAGACGGTCTAATTTATCGGAAAACTCCGTCACATAGCTGTCGCTGGTCTGAAATGCATTGAAATCGTCCAGATTGCTCATAGCAACGTCGGCAATGATATTTACCGACTGTTCAATCTTTCCCAGATAAGCGTTGATTTCTTCGCTTATGCTGTTCTTGGTGCTTACCATTATCTTTTGGGAATCCTCGCTCAGCGCCTTGTCGGAAATATATACTCCCAGACAACCCACAGCGACAGACGCAATCGCCGTACACGCAGCGGCCATAATACTTATTTTTTTAGTGATATTCATAAAATTCTCCACCCCACATAAATTTCCGTAATTTTCCTTTCCGAAAACATAGTTTCCGATTTTATTATAGCAAAATTCTACAAAAAAATCAATATATAATTACATTGTTGCAATATGTATTTGACTATTCCGAAAAAACAGGCAATTTGAGCCTTGCCCGAAAGGGGCTTGTTTCGTTGACTTTAACCTTGCGGTTATGGTATAATAAACGCAAGCGTTTATTATATTTATCTCAATTGTCCTCGCAGATACGCAAATCATAGATTTGCTCCCTGCGTATCGGACTATTATACCATAACCTTGAGGTTATGGTATAATAAACGCAAGCGTTCAATTTTTTCAAACGTCTTTGTACTCTTTGCATACTTTGATTTTTCAAGCGGAAAGGAGAAAAAATGGAGAATTTTAAAACCGAAATGAAAAAATTAAAGCTGAAGCGGTTTGCAATGCTCACTCTGGCAGGCATAGTCAACGCATTCGGCGTAACCATCTTCCTCTACCCCGTTGCCCTCTACGACAGCGGCATTTCGGGAACGTCAATGCTCCTTGCACAGATAACCCCAGATTATCTTCCGCTGCACCTTTTTCTGCTCCTGCTGAATAT
>JBJERI010000077.1:0-14913 GCA_051882195.1 Ruminiclostridium sp.
AAAAATTTCACATTTAAGGCTGTTTGGCTGTATAAGGGGGAACTTGGGGATTTGAACGGCTTTTTGATTTAATGGGTTTGCCGCTGAAATCCGAAAGATTTAAAGCTTTGCGCTGCAATCGCTGCTTGCGAAAACTGTCAGAAAAAGGTCAGCTGCTGTTCCTCATAGTACCCTTTTTTATAATAAGCGATAATTTCGGGCATTTTGTAAATCAGCCCATACCTTTCACATTCCTCGGCGAAAACCTTTTTAAGCCGGTTATAATTGGGGCTTGCACAGTTGTAGCTGTCCCCGAAGCGGTAAATGTATTTCTCCTTTACCCCCGGGAAAAGCTTGTCTAACTTTGCATAGAAATAGTCCCGCTGATTCATACGGAGAGTAACGCCGAAATCCCCGTAAAGCATTTTTGCACCCGTTTCGTAAACCCGCTTTACAAGCAGCTTTATGTCCTCCTCCCTGTCCTCGATAAAGGGGAGAATGGGCGTCATAAGGGCGCAGCATTTTATGCCGTTTTGGGCAAGGCTTGAAAGTGCTTCAAGGCGCTGTGACGGGAGAGAGGCTCTCGGCTCAATTAGCCTTGCAAGGCTGTCATGGGGAGTGGTGATTGTTATTTTCACAAGGACAGGGGAATGCTCTGAAATAGCGCTGAAAAGGTCAATATCCCTTGTGACGAGGGCGCTTTTGGTTATGGTAGAAGCACCGAAAAAGTACTTGTTAAGGAGGGACAGCGCACCCCTTGTTACCTGCGCCTGCTTTTCAAAGGGGTTGTAGGGGTCGGTCATTGCGCCCGAGCCCACAACGCCTGTCCTGCGTTTGCTTTTCAGCTCCCGCTCCAGAATTTCAAGGGCGTTTTCCTTAACTCGAACAGCGTCGAAATTCTTTATCTGATAGCAGTCGGAGCGGCTGTCGCAGTAAATACAGCCGTGAGAGCAACCCTTGTAAAGATTCATATTGTAGTTAGCGCCGAACCATGAGTGGTTTTCGGCATAGCCCGATAAAATGGTTTTGGCGGGGATAGATTTGAGCATAGATAGTACCTGTTGATGAGGTTGTGTTGTTTTCTATAAATCTTTCTTCTTAACAATATTCTCTTTTATATAACGGCAAGTCTGCTCCTCCCCCTCATCACGCACCATAGTAAGCAGCTTTTCCAGCAGCTCCCGTGTATGCTCGTGCATAATGTAGTGGGACTTGGATTTATTGTAGTAGTCCAAAGGGTCGGCGGTAGTGTATTTGTCGCCGTTGTAGGTGCGGCAGGCGGCGATCCTGTCGCAGACCATTTCCGCTATATATCTGTCGGGCATTTTCATTCCCGTCATCTGCTTGTCCTCGCCTGTGGAATAGTCAATCCAGTATTCCATGTGGTGTTTGTTTCTGCCTTTGTGATGCAGCCACGCAAGGCTTAAGCCGTGAGCCTTGCGCTCTCCGTCGTTGGGGCTTCTTGTGCCCTGATAGTATTTCACGCCACGAAAAAACTCCGTGGGGGAATATTTTGACATATCGTGGAGCAAGCCCTGTCTGTAAAGTCCGCATTTGAAGCAGTATTTCATTACAAGGTGCTTGTGGTGGTTTATTGTGCGAAGATGACCGAAAAAGTTCAAAATACCGCCTCCGTTTTGATGATCAAGCACACAAAAGATTGGGTCAAGCCTTTGGAAAGGCTTGACCGAAACTCTTTATTGTTTGCCAAAGTCGAAAAACTTTATTTTCCGCCCTCACTTATTCCTCATTTTCGGGTCAAGATAATCTCTAAGTCCGTCCCCGATAAAGTTTGCGCCTATTGCAACGCTGAAAATTGCAAGTCCCGG
The DNA here is from genome assembly GCA_051882195.1 of Ruminiclostridium sp. Classification (GTDB taxonomy): domain Bacteria; phylum Bacillota; class Clostridia; order Oscillospirales; family Ruminococcaceae; genus Ruminiclostridium_E. Next base: position 1,809 of record JBJERI010000077.1, read on the forward strand.
GAATGTGGAAATCCACCAGTAGTTGAAGTTCAGCACGCCCTCGCTTACCATTGCGCCCCATTCCGCCGTAGGCGGCGCAACGCCCAGTCCTAAGAACGACAGTCCCGAGAACATAAGTATTGCGTTTCCAAGGTCAACGGTACACATAACTATCATCGAGCCTATGCAGTTAGGCAGTATTTCCTTGAACAGAATCCGCAGATGTGAAGCGCCCATAAGCTTTGCGGCGGTTATGTAGTCATTTTCTCTTGTGGCGATAACAATGCTTCGTGTAAGTCGTGCGTAGTTTGGCCACCATATTATTGCCATTGCAAAAACCGAGTTGGTGATGTTCGGCCCTAATGCGGCGGCAATTACCATTGCAAGAATCAGCGGCGGAAAGGACTGCACCATTTCGCTGAAACGCATCATCACATCGTCCACAACGCCCCCAACATAGCCTGCAATTCCGCCGTAAACAATGCCTATAACAAAGGAGATTATTACGGTGATTGCGCCTGCCGTAAGGGAAATCCTCGTACCGTACAGCACACGGCTGAACACGTCACGTCCAAGGCTGTCCGTGCCGAACCAATGCTCTCCGCTTGGCGCTTGGAAGCGATTTGCCATATCCTGGTCGGTAACAGGGTCGTAGGGTGAGATAAGGGGAGCAAAAATTGCCACGAACACCCACAATATGCATATTACAACTCCAAGCTTGAACATGAAGTTTTTCTGTCTGAATAGGGTTTTTAAAAAGTTCATCTGTTATCCTTTCTTGCTTACTGATACCTGATACGGGGGTCGATAACGCCGTACAGAATGTCTATAAGCAGGTTGATGATAACGTAGGTAAAGGCAATAAGCAGCGATACGCCGCAGATTGCGGGGAAGTCAAGGTTGGTTGCCGCAAGGTAAGCGTACTGACCTATTCCCGGCCAGGAGAAAATCTGTTCAACGAAAACCATACCGCCAAGCAGATTGCAGAAGCCCATTCCCGTAACGGTAATAACGGGGATAAGAGCATTGTTCAGCGCATGGCCGCATACAACTCTGCCCTCGCTCATACCCTTTGAACGGGCGGTTCTTATGTAGTCCATTGACATTGTTTCAAGGAGATTTGAACGGGTCTGACGGGTAATAAGACCCATTGTGAAAAATCCCAATACCAGCGCAGGCAGGAACAAATGCTGAAGTGCGTCACCAAGCATACCGAAATCTCCCCAGCAAAGGGCGTCGAAAACGTAAAGTCCCGTGCCGCCGGTTGGACTGTAAATACGGGGATTTATTCTGCCGCCGCTTGGAAACCAGTTAAGGCTGCGGCAGAAAACGGTCATTATAAGCAAGGCGAACCAGAAGCTTGGCAATGAAACGCCGCTTACGGAAACCGCCCTCAATGCCTGATCTATGGGTTTATTGCGGAATACCGCCGAAATTACGCCGAACAATATACCGAAAACAATTGCGATAAGAATAGCGAATACGGACAGCTCAACTGTTGCGGGGAAATACTGCGCCAGCTCTTCAAGGACAGGTCTGCCCGTTCTGATCGAAGTGCCCAAATCGCCCTGCAAAATGTTGCCGAGATAAATGAAATACTGCTCGTACAGCGGCTTGTCCAGTCCCCATTTTGCCTCGTAAGCCGCAACAATTTCGGGGTCTGCCATAGCGGTCTGACTTAAGTTAGCGGAAACAGGGTTGCTGGGTACAAGATGTGAAATAAGGAAAACCATTAGCGAAACGCCGAAAAGCAGTATAACCATAAGTCCCAGTCGGCGGAGAATATATTTTAACAAAAGAACACACCTTTCTGTAAATTTTGCAATCTGTGTCTGAAACGCCGCAGCTTTTCGGCGCTTCAGACGCAGACCGCTTGTGCAGTCTGTGGATTTTAAAAGTATTCCGTCGAAAAACGTGCCAAGAGTGGAATTGCTAAGCAATTCCACAGAGCACCCTTTTTCGAGAATAATGCTGTGAAAACTATTCACTTTTGGGGCGCTTTTTTTCGTGAAAAAAGCGCCCCAAACCCCTGCAAAAAATCGTTCTATGTTAAGGTATTTCGTCCTCTGCGGAGGACGACCAAAGGCTTTGCCTTTGGAAACCACAAGCCTTTGAAAAGGCTTGACCTAAACTTTTTATCGTTTGCCAAAGGCAAAATGTTTTTGCTTTTGGCAAAGTGTGAGCGAATTATTGATAAGGGTAATCGTGAAAAAAATTACTTAGCCTTTAAATCGCAGAGCTGAATCTTGCAAAGGTCGTTATATGTAATTTCTGCAAGAGTATCTGTTCTGTATGCGAATGTCTTGGGGTGCTGGAGCAGGAATGCAAAGGGGTTGTTCTCTTCAAACTTTTCCTGCAGCTGCTTGCTGTATTCAGCACGCTTTGTTTCGTCGGACTCGGTCTGAATCTTGTTTGCAAGCTCAACAAGCTCCTTGTTGTCGTCTGTCAGCTCCCACTTAGCACGGTTGCCGTAAGCTGTGCCGTTTTCGCCTGTGCCGGGGAGGAATGCGAACTGGTTGTTGATGTCGTAGTAGTCGGGGGACCAGAACATTACATAGAATGGCATTGTACCGTCACGCATCTTCTCATAAACAAGAGTTGCTTCCAGTGTTTCAATGTTTACTGTAATGTTGATTTCTGCAAGGTCCTGCTTAACCTTCTGTGCGATTGTTGTCCATTCAAGACCCTCGGAGTTGTTGTTTGCGCAGGTGAGAGTTACCTCAAAGCCCTCTGCATAGCCTGCCTCCGCCATAAGAGCCTTTGCCTTTTCAAGGTCACGGAAGTCTGCGCTGCGCTGGAGTGCGCCTGAGAAGCCCTCCTGAACAATGTTAAGCGGAATTGTGCAGCCCTCGCCGCCAAGTGTAAGGTAGCCCTTGTAATCAAGAGCGTAGCGTACAGCCTCCTGCACCTTGGGGTTGCTCATTTCGGGTGAAAGGCTTGAATCACGGCTCATAACAAGGAAGGTTTCAAGAGCGGTTGCGCCCTCTTCAATCTGAATGTTTTCCTTGCCCTCAAGCTGCTTTGCTGTTTCTGTGTTAAGACCGAGAGAAATGTCGATTTCGCCGTTCTGAAGAGCGGTGATCTGTGCGTCAACGCTGGTCATTTCACGAAGAATGATCTTGTCGATGTTGGACTTTTCGCCCCAGTAATTGTCGTTCTTTACAAGTACAAGCTGCTCCTTTGGAGTCCAGGATTCGATAATGTACGGACCTGAGCCTGCTGAAGTAGTGTCAAGCCAAGCCTTTGCTGTATCGTTGCCCGAATCCGAGCCGCCGTGCTGCTTAACAACCTCGCTGTCAAGAATGCAGTAAGCGTTTGATGTAAGCTTTACAAGGAATGAAGCGTCAGGCTCTGAAAGTGTGAATACAACTGTCTTATCGTCGGGAGCTTCTACCTTTTCAACGATCTTTACCATTGAATAAGCGTTGCTTTCCTTCATGTTAAGCACTCTGTTGACGCTCCATACAACGTCCTTTGCGGTAAGCTTGTTTCCGCTTGCGAAAACGACGTCGTCACGGAGTGTGAAGGTGTAAACCGTCTTTGTGTCGTCAAGGGTGTAGCCTGTTGCAACGCTTGGTTCGGGAGTTCCCATTGTGCCCGACTTTACACGGTAAAGCATATCGTACGCAGCGTATGAAATCATGTTCGCATAAGGCTCGTACATATTGCCCGGGTCAAGTGTTACAAGGTCTGACTGTGCGCCGATAACTACTGTTTTACCTGCGCCGCTGTTTCCGCTTCCCGAGCCGCTGCTTCCGCCGCAGCCTGTGAGAGCTGTAACAGCGAGAGCGCCTGCAAGAAGCATAGCAAGTAATCTCTTTTTCATTTTCTTCTCCTTTGTCTGTTTAGTTTAGTTTTTATAGTACGGCAAAGCCGTATTATCAGATGTTATGGCAGGCTGCAAAATGTCCCTGCTCTATTTCCTTTAATTCGGGGCGTTCGGTTTTGCATTTTTCCGTTGCGTAAGGGCAGCGTGTGTGGAAAGCGCAGCCGCTTGGAGGGTTGATTGGGCTTGGCAAATCCCCCGAAAGCATAATTCGCTCCCTGTTTTCTCCGTCGTCCTCAATGGTTGGAATAGCGGAAATAAGCGCCTTTGTGTATGGGTGCAGTGCGTTTTCGTAAATCCTGTCCGAGGGGGCAAGCTCTACGATTCTGCCTAAATACATTACGCCGATACGCTGACAGCAATGCTTTACAACGCTTAAATTGTGGGAAATGAAAATATATGTAAGGTTGAATTTCTCCTGCAAATCCTCAAGGAGGTTAATAACCTGCGCTTGAATTGACACGTCCAAAGCGGAAACGGGCTCGTCGCACACGATTAACTCTGGATTTAAGGCGATTGCTCTTGCAATGCCGACGCGCTGTTTCTGTCCTCCCGACATTTCGTGGGGATATCGGTCAAGGTAAATTCTCGAAAGACCTACCATATCGCAAAGCTCTTTTGCCTTATGCTCACGCTCCGCCTTGTCGTACATTTTATGTATAATGTAGGGCTCGGTGAGAATATCCTTTATTTTGCGGCGGGGGTTAAGGCAGGAGCTTGGGTCCTGGAAAATCATCTGTGTTTTCATTCGAAATTCCTTAAGCGCCTTGCCCTTGTGGTGGGAAATGTCCTCCCCTTTAAACTCAATTTTTCCGCCCGTAAGGGGATATAATCTGAGGAAAACCTTGCCTAAGGTGGATTTTCCGCAGCCTGATTCCCCTACAAGACCAAAGGTTTCGCCCTTGTAAATATCTATGGTAATTCCGTCAACGGCTTTAAGGGTTGCTCTTTTGCCCTTGTCCTTCTTGACGCTGAAATATTGCTTTACATCTTCTGCCTTAAGCAGGATTTCTTCACTCATTTTCTTTCCTTTCGGGAGTTACTGTATTGTCGAACAGAAAGCAGCGCACGCACCGTCCGTCCTCTAAGGTTTGGAGATCGGGATGCTCCTTTTTGCAGCGCTCTGTGGCAAATTTGCATCTTTCGTTGAAATGGCAGCCCTTAAGCATTTTGTCTGCGTCGGGCACCATTCCCTCAATTGCCTCAAGGCGCTTAACGCTTGTTGAAAGCCTTGGCAAAGCGTTTATAAGTCCTTTTGTATATGGGTGGAGAGGGTCTGCGAAAAGAGTTCTGACAGGTGCGCTTTCCACAATTTCTCCCGTATACATAATTGCTACTCTGTCGCAGAAGTCGGACACAATGCCCAAATCGTGGGTTATCATTATAATGGACATATTGGTTTTGCTCTTTATGTCCTTCATAAGCTGTAAAATCTGCGCCTGAATTGTTACGTCCAGCGCCGTTGTAGGCTCGTCCGCAATAAGCAGCTCCGGATTGCACGCCAGCGCAATTGCAATCATAATCCTCTGCCGCATACCGCCCGAAAGCTGATGAGGATACTCGTTGAAACGATGCTCCGGGTCGGGTATTCCGCAAAGCTCCAGCAGCTTAAGCGCCTTTTCCTTTGCTTCCTTTTTGGTTGCCTTTGTATGGAGGAGAATTGGCTCCATTATCTGCTTTCCGCAGGTGTGAATGGGGTTAAGAGAGGTCATTGGCTCCTGGAAAATCATTGCGATTTTGTTGCCTCTTACCTGCTGCATTTCCTTTTCCGAAAGGGAAAGCAGGTCAGTGCCGTCAAGGTCGATTTTGCCCTTAACCACCGTTGATTTGGGATTATGCAGCCGCATTATGGAAAGAGAGGTTACGCTCTTGCCGCTGCCCGACTCGCCAACGATACCAAGGGTTTCGTTTTTGCCAACGGACAGGTTCAGATCGGATATGACCTTTATTCCCCCCGAGCCGTTTTTGAACTCAACGCTCAGGTTCTTTATCTCAAGCAAATTATCCAAAAGAGCAACCTCCGATTTATCAAAATGACACTTTAACGCAGTGTTTATGTAATATATTTTTCATTATAACATTATTTCCCGATTATTTCAACCCTTTACGATGACTTTTTGCAACTTTAAGCGTTGAAAAATTGCAAATTATAATACTGTTTGTAATATATTTGTAAACAAATTACGATTTGTATAATTGTTCGGATGTAAAACGCCTTTGCCACTGCCGAAAGCTCGTTTTTATGCATACCGTATTTTTCGCTCCAAAAGTCAATAGTAATTATCCATAAATCGGCGGATAAAAATTTTACAGTGCCGCTGTCGAAACAGCTTGAATAAAGTCGGAAGCTGTGGTATATTTATAAAGGAGATAAGACGAATATGAAATGGGGAGAATAGGCAGGGCAAATTCGCAGGGATTTGCGCCTGCTATTCTTTTTGTGGGGGCTGCTCGCCCCCCTTTTTTTGCTCCACCGTTTTATGTTGGTTTGGGTTTTTAAGTTGGTTAAAAGGGGGCTACTCGCCCCCCCCTTTATATCCAACCTACGAAAACAACAAACACAAAACGGGGGTAAAAAAAGGGGGCGAGCAGCCCCCTTACAGCCAACTTATAAACCACAAACAACACAAAACGGGGTTTGAAAAGGTCTTGCCCCTTTCGCATTGTTGTGTTATACTATCAGTGGGCTTCCGCCCAATCAACAACAAAAAGGAAACCGCTATGACTTATAATTTAACTGCACCCTGCCATTTCGGGCTTGAAAAAACACTCAGCTTTGAGCTTAAGCGGGCGGGGGCTGAAAATATCGCCGTTTCGGACGGACGTGTAAATTTTACGGGGGACGAGCATTGCATTGCAAGAGCCAATATCACCTGCTCCGTTGCCGAAAGAATAGGCATTGTCCTTGCTGATTTTGACACAAGGGGCAGCTTTGACATTGTGTTTGAGCAGGCGCAGAATATTCCCATTGAGCAGCTTGTGGGCAGAGGGGACAGGTTTCCCGTCACAAAGGGTCACTCCCTCAACTCAAAGCTGACAAGCATTCCCGCACTTCAGCGTACTATTAAAAAAGGTCTTGTCATGCGTATGCAGAAAGCCTACAAAATAAGCGGACAGGTTGAGGAAACGGGCGAGCTTTTCCCCATAACATTCCTGCTGATGAAGGACAGAATGACCATAATTTTAGACACCTCGGGGGAGGGACTGCACAAAAGGGGCTACCGTGCAATGAGCAACGCTGCTCCTATCAAGGAAACCCTTGCGGCAGGAATTATCGACCTGGCAAGGGTACGAGAGCGTGACCTGATAATCGACCCATTCTGCGGCTCGGGAACAATTCTCATTGAGGCGGCGTTCAAGGCGCTGAACATTGCACCTTGCCTTAACCGCAATTTCATTTCCATGAACTGGGGCTGCATTGACCGCAGCGTATGGGAGCAGGAATTTGACAGAGCGAGAGGGGAAATCCGCACCGAAAGCGGCTTTACGGCGTACGGCTATGATATTGACAACGAGGCTGTGGAGCTTACCAAAAGCAACGCTTGGAAAGCCGGAGTGGAAAAGCATATCGCTGTGGAAAAACGGGCGGTAAAGGATTTTGTTTACCCCGAAAGCCCCTGCAAAATAATCTGCAATCCCCCTTACGCAGAGCGTATGCTTGAAAAGGAGCAGGCGGAGCAGGTTTACAGGGATATGGGAAAGGCAATGCTGCCGCTGGGGGAAAATCAGCTTTTTGTAATAACCGCCAACGGCCGCTTTGAGGAAAGCTTCGGCGCAAAGGCGGCGAAAAACCGCAAGCTGTATAACGGTATGCTTATGTGCAGGCTGTATTCCTATCTGCCAGAAATTAAAAGGTGATACGATAAAGGACGTCTCAGACTGTCGATAAACCCTGAAACAGGGTTTATCTTAGTGAACAGTGAACAATTAACAGTGAACAGTTGAGGTATGCCCTACGGGCATAGGTTCTGAAAAAGGCTTTATAATCATATTTTCAAAACAATCGGCGCAAGCCGATAACTATTAACTGTTAACTATTAACTGTTAACTGTTAACTGTTAACTTTGTAAGCGTTTACACAATCAATTTATAAACTGCACAAAAACCCTGTCTTTTTTTGTATGGAAAAAAGCTTTGTATTGCCAATTTTTTGTATTGACTTATGGATATAATTAGTGGTATAATTTATTCATAGTACAATAATGGTATAAGTATGCATAATTATTGTAAATAATTGTGTGGGAGGACACTAAAATGAACATTAAAACCAAGCGGCTGATATCGGCGATAACAGCTGCGGCAATGGCGATTTCCTCGGCGGGAATGACTGTCAGCGCCGATGACCTTCTTACAGACGGTCAGAGCGGAATCACAGTCGGTTCAAGCAGCAATGTTGAAAGCGGTGTGGAAATCAACGAAACCAACTTCCCTGACGCAAAGCTCAGAGCGAGAGTAGGCGTATACGATGAAGACGGCGACGGAATTCTCTCCGAACAGGAAATAGCCTGGCTGACATATCTTGACATGCAGGAGGAACCCTTGACAAATATGAAGGGTATCGAGTACCTTACCGGCCTGACGTCATTAAACATTAGTAACTCTTTCGGTACCGGAAAGGTTACTGCTCTTGATGTATCCGCTCTTTCCGAACTTGAAACCCTGAATGTCAGCGGCCAGCCTATTACGGAGCTTAATTTGTCCGGCAATACGAAGCTTACCGAGCTGAACGCAAATTCATGTCAGCTTGCAAGTCTTGACGTAAGCGGCTGCAAGGGACTGATAACTCTTCGTGCTGAAAGTAATAAGCTTACAGAAATCAATCTGAAGAACAACACGGCTCTTGAAGATCTTCAGATTAATAAAAACTCCATAGAGGTTCTCGACCTTTCCGCAAACACAAAGCTTAAAAGGCTTATCTGCAGCGGAAACAAAATTTCCGCTCTTGATTTAAGCGGCAATACCAATATCGAAGAAGTAACGTCAGATAATTGTCAGCTTGAAAGCGTTGACGTAAGCGGCTGCACTGCGCTGACGCATCTTCAGCTCTCTTACAATAAGCTTAACGATATTGATGTAAAAGATAACACAGCTCTCCAAGTGCTGTTCTGCGGCGGGAATAACCTTACATTCCTTGATTTAAGCGCAAATACAGCCCTCACACAGCTGAGCTGCAGCTATAATAACCTTACATTCCTTGATTTAAGCGCAAATACAGCCCTCGAAGAGCTGCGCTGCAGCAACAACAAGCTTGCATTCCTTGATTTAAGCGCAAACACAGCCCTTTATTTAGCTGAATGCTGGAGCAACACCTACGAAATAAACAGCTGGGAAGAATTTGAACAGCTTAAGGAAATGGGCTTTGACCTTTCAAAGGCAACAGAGCTTGACGGCGGCGAATATAACGCTGAAACAGGCGAATTTACCATTAAATCTTCATTCTTCAGCTACAGATATCCCACAATCGGCGAAAATGGCGAAATGTTCGGAATCAGCTTCAATCTTCCCGTTTGTGAAATCAACGAGGAAAACTTCCCCGACGAAATATTCAGAAACTTTGTAGCAGACTATGACTATAATGAAGACGGAATCCTTTCCGAGGGCGAAAGAAACAGCATTGAAAACATTTGGTTAGACGGCGAGCCTGTTACAAGCTTAAAGGGTATCGAATACCTTACAGCTGTAAAAGGTGTTTACGTAAGCAATGCTTACATTGACGACGCTCCTCAGGGTCAGATTGAAAGCATTGATTTATCCAACCTTTCAGAGCTTGAAGTACTGAGTATCAGCTGCAACCCGATTAAGGAGCTTGATTTATCCAACAATCCCAAGCTTACAAAATTATGGGCAAGCTGCTGCGGACTTACAAGCCTTGACGTAAGCAATTGTCCCGACCTTGAACTTCTTGACGTATGGGGCAATCGGATTACAGAGATCAATTTAAAGAACAATACAGCCCTCATTGAACTCAACCTTGACGGAAGCCCCGTAAAAGACATTGACCTTTCCGCAAATACAGCCCTTGTCAGCGTTAACTTAAACTGCTATGACAGCGAGGGCAACCCTTGCGGCAATCTTACAAGCATTGACCTGAGCAATAATCCGCTGGTTGAAGAGCTTTATCTGGGCGGAAATCAGATTACAAGCCTTGATATAAGCAAATTTACAGAGCTTAAGAGTCTTGAACTTTCCTCTAATCCTCTTGAAGAAATTCCCGACTTAAGCGTATTTACAAAGCTGGAAAATCTGTGGTTAGGCGGATTTAACCTTGAAACAATCGACGTTTCGGGAATGACCTCTTTAAGAGAGCTTGGCCTGTGGGACAACGCTCTTACCGAAATTGATCTAAGCAAAAACACTGCTCTTGAAAAGCTTAATCTTGACGGAAACAGAATCAGCTATCTTGACCTTTCCGCAAACACAGCCCTCAGAGAGCTGCGCTGCAGCAACAACTGTCTTGCATTCCTTGATTTAAGCGCAAACACAGCCCTTGAACTGGTTGATTGCTGGGACAACCGGCTTGAAATAACGGATTACAAACAGCTTGATATCCTTGAAGAGTACGGTATGGACTTCTCAAAGGCTACAGACTGGGACGGAGCGGAATATGACGCTGAAAACAATAACATTACCCTTTTCAGCGATTGTGTAAGCTACTATTATCCTACCTTCGGCGAGGAAGCAGCAAGATTTGAGCTTTACTTCAACGTTCCCGTATGCGAAATCAGCGAGGAAATCTTCCCCGACGAATCCTTAAGAAGCTTTGTAGCAGACTATGACAATAATGGGGACGGCGTTCTTTCCGACGCTGAAAGAAACTCCATTGACGGCATTTACTTAAACGGTCAGATTGTTACAAGCTTACAGGGTATCGAATACCTTACAGCCGTAAAAGGCATTTACGTTGGCTGTCTTGACGTCGAGGGCAACCCTTACGGCGTTCTTACAAGCGTTGACGTAAGCACGCTTCCTCAGCTTGAAGAGCTTTACGTTTACGGCAACCCAATTGAAACCCTTGACGTAAGCAAAAACCCCAACCTTATCAAGATTGACGCAGGCTTCTGCGGACTTACAAGTCTTGATCTTTCCAACAATCCGAATATTGAATATCTCTTCCTCTGCAAAAATCAGCTTACAACCATTGGTATCAGCGAATTAACAGAGCTTAAGGGACTTGATCTTTCCGACAATCCTCTTGAAACCGTTCCGGACGTAAGCGGATTCACAAAGATGGAGGAAATGTACTTAGGCAATCTTAACCTTGAAACAATCGACGTTTCGGCAATGGAGAACTTAAGAGATCTGGGTCTTTGGGACAACGCTCTTACCGAAATTGATTTAAGCGGCAACCCTGCTCTTGAAATTCTGAACGTTGACTCAAACAATATCAGCTATCTTGACCTTTCCGCAAACACAGCCCTCAGAGAGCTGCGCTGCGGCTGGAACAACCTTGCATTCCTTGATTTAAGCGCAAACACAGCCCTTGAAATCGTTCAATGCCGGGAAAATGTTTACTACGTTGACAGCATGGACGAAATCAGCGACATTATAGATATGGGTCTTGATTTATCCATTGCAACGGGCTTTGAAGGCGGCGAATACGACGCCGAAACAGGCGAGATTACCGTTTACGGCTCGTGGATAAGCTATGAGTATCCCACATTTGGCGACCAGTGCGAAAGATTCAAGATTTCTATCTATATTCCCGATGTTGAAATTAACGAGGAAAACTTCCCCGACCCTCTGCTGAGAGAATATGTGGCTACATACGACTGGGACGAAAACGGAATTCTTTCGGACGATGAAAACTTCTGTATCGAAGGTATATGGCTGGCAGGCTCGTCTTTAGCAGACCTGACAGGCGCAGAATGCCTTGCTAACTTAAAGGAAGTTCAGGTAAACGGCACAGCGGTAACAGACCTGACCCCGATAAGCAATCTTAAATCCCTTGAGCTTCTTAATATCAGCGATACCCTTATTGAAGGTGACCTTGATTTCAGCGGCAATCCAAACCTGCTGTCCCTGGATTTCTACGGCAGCATAATCAGCGGCGCTGACGTTTCAAACTGCCCGAAGCTTGTTTCATTCAGCGGCGTAAGCCCCAATCTTACAAGCGTTGACTTAACAAACAACACCGAGCTTGAATATGTTGTTATCGGCCAGAGCCCAATTACAGAGCTTGACGTAAGCAACTGCTCCAAGCTTAAGACCTTGAATCTGTGGAGCAGCAGCGTATCCGAAATCGACGTAACAAACAACCCCGAATTACTTGAGCTTAACGTACAGGGCAACGGCGTTTCTACTCTTGACGTAAGCAAGAACACCAAGCTTGAAATTCTTGATATAGGCAACAACTTTGCTCTTACCGAGATCGATATAAGCAATAACACAGCCCTTAAGGAATTATATATTTGGAACACCTCTATTAAGAATATCGACCTGAGCAAGGCTACCGAGCTTTTTGCAATTTCAGCAAGCGGCGTTCCTCTCGAAAGCCTTGACGTAAGCAAGAACACCAGGCTTTCAAATCTCAACATAGGCGGCGGTACACTGAACAGCCTTGATTTAAGCAGCAACACCGCGCTTACTGAAATAAGCATCTGGGGAACAAACATTACCTCCCTTGACCTCAGCAAGAACACCCTGTTGGGAACGCTGACTTTACACGGTCTTCCTATCTTATCTCTTGATTTGAGCAATAATACAGAGCTTGTGAAGGTTGACATTGATGGAAACGGTATCGACCTTACCTCCTACACCGTTACAGAGTTCGACGATTACAATGTTGATCTGTCCAAGATACTGAGCTGGACAGGCGCAAAGTTCAATTCCGAAACAAAGACTCTTTACGATATCGAAGAAGATACCGATGTAATTACCTACACTTATGACTTAGGCAACGGAAGTACAGCAGAATTTGTTCTCAGAATTCCTGTTCCCGAAGCTCCCGAGGTGACTGCAAAGGCAGGAAACGGCGCAGTAACTCTCAGCTGGGATTCTGTAAATATGGCAGCGTCCTATGTAGTTTACAGCTACGACGGCAAGGAGATTGAGGAGCTTGGCGAAACTGCCGAAACCACCTACGTTGTTGACGGACTTACAAACGGCACTGAATACAAGTTCTTTGTAAGCGCAAAGAACACCGCAGGCGAAACCGAATTTGACGAAAAATGCCTTGTAAAGGCTACTCCTGTTTCACCGGCTCCGGCAAAGCCAACTAACATAAAGGCAGTTGCAGGAGTTAATTCCGTAACCCTTTCATGGGATAAAGTATCGGGCGCAACAAAATACGCAGTTGCATAT
>JBJERI010000078.1:0-3180 GCA_051882195.1 Ruminiclostridium sp.
TAAGAGGGGCTGGAAGTGCCGTAAAGCGCCATTATTTCCTTTGAGCGGGGAGCAAAGTCCTTGTTTCCTATATGAAGGTAAGCACCTCCCGTAATACAGGGCAGGGTCTTGTGTGCGGAATCGGCTGTCATGTCTGCGCCATTTTTTATGGGGTGATTTTCGGTAAAAACGAGATAAGCCCCGTGAGCGTTGTCCGCAAGGAGCGACACACCGTGAGCCTTGCACACTGCCGAAATTGCCCTTATATCGCACATTCCACCGTAATAGTCTATGCTGTTTAAAAATACCGCCGCAGTGTCGCTTGTGATCGCCTTTTCAACGGTGCTGGGGGATATTTCGGCGGAAAGATACTCCTCGGGGTAAATCCGGTCAATGTCCATTCCCAGAGTTATTGCGGCGGAAACAAGGCTTTTGTGAGCGTATCTTGAAGCGGCAATGCGGCTTTTGCCCGTTTTCGCCTTTGCAAGAGCAATCATTGTCTGTATGGCAAGAGTGCTGCCGCTGCAGGAAAACAGGGTTTTTTCCGTGCCGAAAAGCCTTGCGGCGTTTTGCTCGCTTTCCGCGATAATGCCGCTGCTTTCGTAAAGGCTGTCCGCTCCCTCAATTTCGGTTATATCGTATGGATAGGCTATGCCCTTTGCCCCCGGCATATGACAGCGGAGCATATCCGAATTGGCATAGCATTGAAGAAAATCGTGTATTGGTGTGTTCATATTATCCTCCATACAATGATTATAGCACATTTATTCCCTTTTTGCAAAGTTTTCGGTTGACTAAAGCCCTTGCGAGTGTTATAATAACAATGTGTTGACAAAAACAAGAGGAAGGAAGAAAAAACTATGGAAATGCCTTTTCAGCCAAACGAGGGCAAAAACCTTACAATAGACACAGATTACGGCACCTTTGCAAGATACCCTATCAGAACTCACGTTATAATGAAAGAGGACGTGCTGGAGGACGTGCTGGACAAGTATGTTGTTCCCTATTTGCAGGAGGGGGACACGATTTTCATTTCGGAAAAGATTGTTGCAATCACACAGGGACGTGCTTTCAAGGTTGATGAAATCAAGGTTTCCCGCCTTGCAAAATTCCTTGTTCATTTCGTATATAAGCCCGATTACGGTATCGGTATCGGCGCTCCCGCTACAATGGAGCTTTGCATAAGAGAGGTTGGCAGACCCAAAATTCTTTTTGCCGCCGCCTGCTCCGCAGTAGGCAAGCTTTTCGGCAAGAGAGGCATTTTCTACAACATCTGCGGTATGAAAGCAAGAGCAATCGACGGCCCATGCGACTACACAATTCCCCCTTACAATAACTATGCGAAAATGGCGCCCGACAAGCCAAACGAGGTTGCGGAGCGGTTAATGAAACATACGGGCTGTGATGTTATCATTATCGACGCCAACGACATTGCGGCAAACGTGCTTGGCAAAAGCCGCAAGGAGATACCCGACGCATTCGGCTCACAGGCATTTGCGGATAATCCCCACGACCAGTGCGCACAGCAGACGCCTATTTCAATTGTGAGAAAGGTTGAAAAGGGAGAATAAACTATAATAATTAAGCCTGAGAAAGCGGTGGTTTTCTCAGGCTGTTTTTATGTGAAAATGCGGTAAATATTTCGATAAATGGGAATTTATCAAGTTGACAGTTAATAGTTAACAATTAACAGTTTCGTTAGCGTTGGTAATTAAGCAGTAATAATAAGAAAAGCTATATTACTTTTATTTGCAATAAGAAACCAACAATTACCATAGGAATTAAAATATTTCCGCCGAAGGCGGCACCATAATTGTTAACTGTCAACTGTTAACTGTTAATTATTTAAATCCCGATTTATCGTCAAGATAATTATATCACAAGCAAGCCATAAATTCAACATTAAACTGCAAAGCCGCCCCGACAATCCTGTCAGAGCGGCTTCATATATACTAAGTCTTATTTTGTCATTAACTCGCACATCTTATTCGAGAAATCAACAGGATTTTCAATGCTGATTCCCTCAATAAGCAATGCCTGTGTGTAAAGCAGATCGGCGTACAGCTTAAGCTGCTCCTTGTCGTTGTCGAACAGGAACTGGAGCTTTTCAAAAATGGGGTGATTTGCGTTGATTTCAAGCACCTTGTCAGCCTTTGGCTTGCTGCCCGAGGGCATTGTGTTAAGCACCTTTTCCATTTCGATTGAAATTGCGCCGTCGCTGGTAAGGCAGACGGGGTGTGTTTTCAGACGGGTAGAAAGACGGACTGCGGAAACCTTATCCCCGAGAGCCTCTTTCATAACCTCAAACATTTCCTTGCTTTCCTCGCTCTTTTCCTTGTTTTCCTTCTTTTCCTCCTCGGATTCAAGGTCAAGGTCGCTGGACTGAATGGACTTGAACTGCTTGTCGTTATATTCAACCATCATCTGCAAAGCAAACTCGTCAACGTTGTCCGTAAGGTAAAGGATTTCGTAGCCCTTTTCCTTAACCATTTCGGTCTGGGGCAGAGAGTCGATTCTCTCAACGGTTTCGCCGCTTGCAAAGTAAATGTACTTCTGATCCTCCTTCATACGCTCAACGTATTCCTCAAGGGTAACAAGCTTTTTCTCCGTTGAAGAGTAGAACAGCAGTAAATCCTGCAGGGTTTCCTTGTTTGTGCCGTAGCCGTTGTAAATGCCGAATTTTATCTGCAAACCGAAATTCTTCCAAAACTCCTCGTACTTTTCACGGTCGTTGTTCAGCATTTTCTTAAGCTCGTTCTTGATTGTACGCTCAATGCTCTTTGCCATAAGCTTAAGCTGTCTGTCGTGCTGGAGCGTTTCACGGCTGATGTTGAGGGATAAGTCCTCACTGTCCACAAGACCCTTTACAAAGCTGAAATAGTCGGGCAGCAGGTCGGAGCATTTATCCATAATCAGCACGCCTCTTGAATAAAGCTGAAGACCCTTTTCGTAGTCCTTTGAATAGTAGTCGAAAGGCGCTTTTTTCGGAATGAACATAAGGGCGGAGTAGGTTGCGTTGCCCTCTGTCTTTGAGTGGATATGAGCAAGAGGGTCGCTGTAATCGTAGAACTTTTCCTTGTAGAAAGCGTTGTAGTCCTCGTCCTTAAGCTCGGATTTGTTCTTTTTCCAAATGGGAACCATGCTGTTGAGGGTTTCAACCTCCTTGACTTCCTCGTACTTGGTTTCGCTGTCCTTGTCCTC
>JBJERI010000079.1:0-3175 GCA_051882195.1 Ruminiclostridium sp.
TGTTGCTAATAAAGCAGTTTTTGACCCGCCGAGCAAATCATCTGCGCTAATATGAAGTGTTGGCGAGGCGGAATTGCCAAAAGGGGCACCCTTTAGTGTGTTGCCGATAAAGCAGTTTTTGACCCGCCGAGCAAATCATTTGTTGCTAAGATGAAGTGTCGGCGAGGCGGAATTGCCAAAGGCGGCTCGCCTTCTCAAGCCCGTTACAGCATTAAAGGAGAGTTAATATGATTACATTGAAAAACAAGAACGCTTATGCTATAATTAACGAAAAGGGCGCCGAGCTGAAATCCTATGTGACGCAGAGCGGCAAGGAAATTATGTGGTGCTCCGACCCAAAATACTGGGGAAAAAGCTCCCCTGTTCTTTTCCCTATGGTGGGCTTTCTCCGTGACGATAAGACTATAATCAACGGTAAAGAGTACAATATTTCCAAGCACGGCTTTGCAAGGGATATGGTTTTTGAGGCAATCAAAACCAGCGACAACAGCGCTACCTTTTCAATAAAATCAAACGAGGAAACCTTGAAGCATTTCCCCTTTGAGTTTTACTTCGGGCTGAATTACACTCTGTTTGAAGACAGGCTGGAAATTCTTTACGAGGTAAAAAACCTTAGCGCTGACCCAATGCCATACTGCATAGGCGCACACCCTGCAATAGCCTGTGAAAACGTGGATAAATGCAGGCTTGTCTTTGAACAGGCGGAAACGGTAAACAGCCCCGTTATCAATGCTGAAAACAACCTTTTTGACGGCGTGAACAGAGTAAAGCGCCTTGAAAAGGAAAACACCCTTGTGCTGAACTATGATATGTTCGACAACGACTGCGTTTACTTTGATACAATCAAGTCCCGCAGCGTTTCTCTCCTTGACGAAAGCGGCAAGGGCGTTAAGGTTTCCTGGGAGGATTTCACAAGCCTTGGCGTATGGACTCCCGCAAAGGTAAGAGCGCCTTTTATCTGCATTGAGCCATGGTGCGGCTGCAACGACTACGAAAGCGACAAGGGTGTTTTTGCGGAGAAAAAGGACATTGAAACGGCAAAACCCAATGAACCAAGATACTACACAATGACTATCGAAGAAATTATCTGATTGAAAGGAAAATTTATGACAAAGGCACAAATTAAGGCGCTTGTAAAGCAGCTTACCCTCGAGGAAAAAGCCAGTCTGCTTGCAGGAGCAAACGGCTGGCAGACCGTGGCAATACCAAGGCTGAATATACCTGCAATATGGATGTCGGACGGCCCTCACGGACTTAGAAAGCTCCGTGACAGCAAGGACTTGTCCATTGAAAACTCCCACAAGGCTACCTGCTTTCCGCCTGCCGTACTGCTTGCCTGCTCATGGGACCCTGCCCTTGCAAAAAAGCAAGGTGCGGCTATCGGAGAGGAAGCTCAGGATCAGGATTTACAAATCGTTTTAGGTCCCGGGAACAACACCAAGCGCTCCCCTCTCTGCGGACGAAACTTTGAATATTTCTCGGAAGACCCATACCTTGCAGGTCATCTTGCCGCAGGAATTATCGAGGGTATTCAGAGCAAGGGCGTTGGCACTTCCTTAAAGCATTTCGCCGCAAACAATCAGGAAACAAAGCGCCTTGCCATAAACGAAATAATTGACGAAAGAACGCTCCGTGAAATATATCTTTCGGGCTATGAATACGCAGTAAAAAAGGCAAAGCCAACCACGCTGATGTGCGCTTATAACCGCATAAACGGCGACCACTGCTCACAGAGCAAGTGGCTGCTCACGGATATTCTCCGCAAGGAATGGGGCTTCAAGGGCTTTGTGATGAGCGACTGGGGCGCTGTTGACAACAGAGCTCAGGCTGTCTATGCAGGACTTGACCTTGAAATGCCAAATTCCTTCGGCGTAAACGAAAAGGAAATTGTAAATGCAGTAAGGGGTGAAAAGGTTTCCCTGCCGCCTATTGACAAGAAGTTCAAAAATAAGCTTACGGAAAAGCAGGTTGATGACTGCGTAACAAGAATACTGGAAACCGTTTTCAGCCTTTATGAAAAGCGCACAGGCGCAAAGTGCGACTACGAAAAGCACCATAAATTAGCAGGGGACATTGCAAAGGAATGTATGGTGCTGCTAAAAAACGAAAACAATATTCTGCCCCTTAAAAAGAACGCTAAAATCGCCCTTATCGGCGAAATGGCAAAGCGCCCCCGTTTTCAGGGCGGCGGCTCGTCAAACGTAAATGCAATGTCCGTTACAACACCTTTCGACGCAATCAGCGCCTATACAGATGTTGAATACGCAGATGGATATTCCCTTGACGACGACAACGACGCAAGCAGAATTGCAAAGGCGGTTGAAGCCGCAAAGGGCAAGGAAGCGGCAGTTATTATCTGCGGACTTCCCGACAGCTTTGAGTCAGAGGGCTATGACAGGACGCACCTTTCAATCCCCGAAAGCCATATTAAGCTTATAAACGAAGTGGCAAAGGTACAGCCCAATGTTGTGGTTGTACTTTGCAACGGCGCTCCTGTGGAAATGCCCTTTATTGATAACTGCACCGCAATTCTCGAAGCCTACTTAGGCGGCGAAGCCTGCGGAAACGCCATTGCAGACATTTTATTCGGTGCGGCAAACCCAAGCGGAAAGCTTGCAGAAACCTTCCCCGAGAAGCTTGAACACAATCCCTCCTTCGGCAATTTCGGAAACTATAACGGCAAGGTTTACTATAACGAAGGGGTAATGGTAGGCTACCGCTGGTATGATACAAGAAAAATCAAGCCCTTGTTCCCCTTTGGCTACGGACTTTCCTATACCTCCTTTGAATACAGCAATATTCAGGTTGAGGACAATGGGGACTGCAATTTCAAGGTCACCTGCGACATTACCAACACGGGAAAGCGTACGGGCAAGGAAATAGTTCAGCTGTATGTGAAAAACGCCGCAGCAGCGGTTACACGCCCCGAAAAGGAGCTTAAGGGCTTTGTGAAGCTTAGCCTTAAGCCGAACGAAACCAAGCAGGCTGTCTTTACGCTGGACAAGCGTGCGTTCTCCTACTGGAATACCGAGGAGCATTGCTGGACTGCGGAATTTGGCAGATACGCTATCTGTATCGGCGCTTCTTCTGCTGACATCAGACTTACCGCAGAGGTTGAATGCGGCGATAAGCCAAAGCCGAAGAAAATCACGATTTACGATGATTTCTGGGAACT
>JBJERI010000080.1:0-14851 GCA_051882195.1 Ruminiclostridium sp.
CCTGCGGAAACGCTGTCGCCGTAAATTTCAAGCTTGAAGTCGGAAAGGGGAGTTGGCTGGCTTACGGTTCCGTTCTGTGAAACGCCTATTCCACTGAAGTAGAAATAGTGCGCAGCAGCCTGTCGCTTGAAAATAACAAGCTCGTGTTCTTCGTCGGAAAGCCCGTCTGCAAGCTGATAATATTCCTCCTCGCCGCCCTTTGACAGCTCGATTTTGCCCTGAACGCCGTCAATGAGATAGCCCAATGAGCAGTATTCGCCCATACAAACGTTTTTAATGAATACTCCTGCAAGAGTGCCCGTGAACTTTACTCTTGCCATACTGCCTGCGTAAATGAACATGGGCTGCGCTTTGTCGGAAAAGTCGATTCGTCCCATATAGGAAAATGCCTGATTATCGGCTGTGATTTTTTTCATCTGTGATATTTTCATATAATCCTCTCAATCCTTATAATAAACGGGTTATAAGTCGAAACTTAATGATTTACTTAATTATATCATAATTTTTAACTTAATTCAAGCACTTTTTTGTTAAAAATCTATTGACTTTATTGTTGAAAACTGCTATATTTGTATTAAGCAACCAAAGCGCTTATATAAGAGAAAGGAAAGAATTATGAAGAAGATTTTATCGGTTATTTGTCTGATTAGCGTTATGGCAATGGCAACAGCCTGCGGCGGTCAGACGGCAGAAACTACAACAGCAGCCGATACAACGTCGAATCAGAACGTTGAAACGGAAAGCACAACAGCAAACGAGGTGGAAGAAGTGGCAGATACTGAATATGTAATCGAAAACGGCGTTACCGACAGAATGATCGCTTTATCAAGACTTAACGAGGGCAACAAGGTGCGCCTTGCAAATGTGCTTAAAAAGGCGCAGAACGGCGAGGAAATCACAGTTGCGTACATAGGCGGCTCAATAACACAGGGCTCGTCTGCAGGGGACGATCTTTGCTACGCTCGTCTTACCACAAACTGGATTCAGGAAACCTTCCCCGAGGCAAAGGTTAAT
Source organism: Ruminiclostridium sp. (assembly GCA_051882195.1). Taxonomy (GTDB): domain Bacteria; phylum Bacillota; class Clostridia; order Oscillospirales; family Ruminococcaceae; genus Ruminiclostridium_E. The sequence continues at coordinate 1,015 of JBJERI010000080.1, forward strand.
TACGTCCGTGCAGGTATCGGCGCAACAGGCTCATATATCGGCGTTCACAGAGCGGACAGAGATGTTTTAAGCTTCAATCCCGACCTTGTTTTTGTTGAATTCCTTGTAAACGACACAACGGAAAACACCGACAGAAACGTTAATTCCTACGACAGCCTGCTCCAGAAAATCTGGAATTACGAATCCTCTCCCGCAATTGTTACCATTGCAATGACTCAGGAAAACGGCACAAGCTTTGTTGATTATGTACTGCCTATTATTCAGAAGTACGACCTGCCGATGATTTCCTACAAGAATGCAATTATGGACGTTATCGAAAAAGGCTATATTCAGTGGTCTGATATTTCCAACGACAACATTCACCCCAACGTTGAGGGTCATGCGGCATTAACCCAACTTATCACCGCTTATTTAAGCGACGTTCTTGCTGATATTGACAGCATTTCGGGAGCAGAAAGCGACCTTTCCGAGCCTTACACAGAGAACAAGTACGCAAACGCTTCTCTTGTGGCATACGGCGATGAACGTGTTACTGAATGTGAGGGCTTCCAGGGCAGCGAAAACAGCTTCGGCAACATTCCGGGCTTCTGGAGAGCAACCGCAAACGACGGTCATTTCGGCGAAAATGAGAAGCTTACATTTACCGTTGAGGCAAAGAATATCGGTATTCTTTACGGCAGACTGGTTGGCGGCGGCGGAACCTTTACGGTAACAATCGACGGCGAAACAAAGGCTGTAATCAGCGAAAACTTTGACGGCGGCTGGGGCAGCTATGTTGAGTGTCAGGAAGTGGCAAGCTATGATGAGGTTGGCACTCATGTTGTTGAAATCACGCCCGTAAGCGTTGAAAGCGGCGAAAAGCAGTATGTTGTTATTTCCTGCCTTGCTATAAGCTGATTTTATATTGATGAATAGCAAAACCTCCTGTGCCGGTTTGCGGCATGGGAGGTTTTTGATTATATAAGATGTTCGCTCTTTATAAAGTCCAGCATTTCCCGTGAATATCCAATGGGCAGTGAGGGGTTATTGCCGCAGAAAATTTTCTGGGCAATCTCACAGGCTTTTTCGGGATTATCTGTCAAAAGCAATTTTATAAAGTATTTAAGCCGCAGACAGTTTTCCTCGGTTGGATTATCAATCCATTCCGAAACGGAATTGTCGTCAATTTTATCGGGGCAAAGCTCCAGTTCCGCCATATCGCTTATTCCTGTTACCGTGGGATAATAAAAGGACGCCTTGCGGTTTAAATCTGAAAAATCGGCATTTATCAGATTGTAATTGCTGATTTTGTTTGCTGAAAAGCTATTGCTTCTGTGAAAAATAAGGTCTTTATTTATCGGCTCTTTCGGCGTATATTCATAGTTGCAGAAATAAAGCTTTTCGGCTGTTTGCGTGTCGAAATTGGAACAAAAGTATCCACTACGGGGAATGACAGTAAGACAGCGTATTTTTCTGCCCAGCATAGCGGCGGCTGTCGCCTTGTGATGACCGTCTAACAGTGCGCTTATAAAGCCGTATTGGTGATAGGCAAAGCCTTGGACATTGCCGTTATTTTTCAGTAAGTCTATGTAATATTCAACACGCCGAGGGTTTATTGCGTCGGTGGACTGGGTGGGGTAGAGAAACAGCGGAAAGCAGTCGGTTACATCAGAAAAATAGTCATTGTAATAGCATTCGCACACAGCAGGATTTTTTGTAAGCTTGTTGGGAACGGAATAAAAAAATCGTCCGTTTCCGTCTGTGGGGTAATATTCAATATCCGCAAAGGCGTAAAAGCCGTCCTCAAGCAAATTCAGAAATGGTATCAGGACTTCAAAGGCTTTTTCGGGATTTGCATATTCCCCGTTAAGACAGCTCCGAACTGTATCAAGCTCTTTGCAGTCAATATTATCCGTTCCATAGCCTGCCGCCAGCAAGCCCTGACAGGTTGGACATTCGGCGGGGCAATATCCCTGAACAATAGGTTTTCCGTTTAAAAGAATATGTTTAAATGCGTAATCGTCTGAATCGGGCTTTCCGTAAGCGCAGGTTAATTTTTCAAGACCGCCTGTTACCTTGAAAACAATTGCCTTGTCAGACGGATTATCGATGTTATTTGCTTTACCGATTATTTCAATTTTAGTCGTGCTCATTTCCCCTCGGTATTCTCCAGCACCTTCCTCAGCATTTCCCCATACCTTTTATTCAGCTCCGCAGGCTCCACAATCTCCGCATTTGTGCCGAACTGGAAAAGCCAGCCGAAAAACGGCTCGGGCTGCTGGGTTTTGACGGACACGTTTACCGTGAAGTGGTCCTCTCCGTCCTTAGTAACTATAATGTCCTTGCCGAAACGGTCTATAACCGAATTTATAAGGCGGTTGTCAAAGCGGAGAGTTACTCGCTGGGATTTTCCGCTGAACATTGAAAAGGTGGAGCTCATATAGTCCGCAAGGTTGAAGTTTTCGGGACGGGGCTGAGCCTCCTCGTCTAAAATCTGAACGCTTTCCATTCTGTCAACACGGAAGTTGGAAATATCGTCGTACTTTTCGTAGTAGGCGATAAGATAATAGCTCTGATTATTCCATGCAAGAACGTATGGCGAGCAGGTGCGCAGTCCGTCACGGTATTTCTTCTTTTTGTCAAGACCGTAGTCGAAATACTTGAAGGAAATTTTCTTGTTTTCAGCAATGGCACGGTGGATATTGTCAACGTTGAGGTATATTTTTTCGTTCATTGACTTTACACGGTCGGCAATGAAAACCTGTCGCTGAAGCTGTTTTGCTTCGTGTACGCTTGCAAGGGTTTCCAGCTTTTTAACAAGCTCTCTCGACTTTTTTTCGGTAAGAAAGCGCGAGGAGGTAACGGCGTCGGCAAGGAGCTTAAGCTCAGGAAGCTCAAATTCTCTGCTGGCAACGTAATATCCGGGGTAGCGGCCTTTTATGGTGATAACGTCAAGCCCGAAGGATCTCAGCGCTTCAATATCCTCATAAAGGGCCTTTCTTTCTGATTTTATGCCGTAGGTTTCAAGCTTGAGTATAATTTCGGGCATAGAAATGCTGTGGTTTTCGTCGGTGAACTCGTTTAATATTTTGTACAGATAAAGAATTTTCAGGCGTTGGTTGGGAGATTTAACGCTGTTGCTCATTCTATCACCTCGTATAATCGTGTGGATTTAGCTTATACTACTATTCTATCACACTCAATGTCCATTTGTCAGTACAATAAACATAATTGTCCGAAAAAACGGTCACTATTTTGCAATTTGTACTATGCTATACATATTCTAACACATCTACCCATATTTGTCAATTTTTAGTAAATGCTATAACGTAAAAGTCAGTGACAAAATTTTGAAAAATCACAAAATATATTGGGAAAAAGAACGTAACATAAGGGTCTGTAAAAAATTTGAAAATAAATCTTGCATTATTACGAAAAATGGATTATAATGTAAATAATGGTAAAAATAAACATTTATACGGGAAAGGAAGCTTGCGGAATGAAAATAACGGAGGTTAAAATCAGAAAGATATTCAACGAAGGAGTGCTTAAGGCCATTGTTTCCATAACCATAGACAATTGTCTTGCCGTTCACGAAATAAAGGTTATTCAGGGCAATTCAAGACTTTTTGCCGCAATGCCCAGCCGCAGGGACGAAAATGGCGTTTTCAGGGATATTATACACCCCATTTATTCCGAGGCAAGAAAGGAATTCGAGGACGTTATAATCAAGGCGTATAATGATTATATTGTGCATAATGAACAGAATATCGAGGAAAAAACCGAATGAGCTTTAAACCGCTTTCCCTTGTCGGAAGGCGGTTTAAGTGTTTTCAATCTATAAATTAATTACAGAATATGGCTTGAAAAAAACGGAAAAATGAGATATAATGTTAAATAACGTCAGAATATGTCATTTTGAAGCGGAGTCGAATAAACGCAGTCAAGGGATATTTTACAGGCAATTGTTTTAATGCTTTAAAACGTTTGTGTTATATTAAGGAGAAATTGATGTTTTTTATAATCTGCGATGATAACAAGGAATTTGCCGAGAGCCTGAGACTTCGCATAAAAAGGCTGGAGCCTTCCTGCTCCGTGATAATTTTTAATTCGGCAGAGCAGCTAAGGTTCAATCTTCCCGAAATGGCGTTATATACCGACGCAATTTTTATGGATATAAATTTAGGAAGCAGCAGCGGTATAAGAGAGGCGACAGAGCTTCTTAAAGAGTACCCCGGATTGAAAATTGTCTATATTACAGGCTATTCTGAAAAATATTCGCAGGAAATTTTCAGATGTCCGCCCGAAATGTCCCCCACAGCCTTTCTTGTAAAGCCTGTTAAAGATGAGTTTCTGAAAAACGCCGTTGAGCGGATAAAAGGAGCAAAAGCGGTGCAGGAGCAACCTTTGTGTCTGAAAAACGGCGGCAGCAAGGTTTTGCTTCAGCCCTCCGCCATAAAATATATATCCGTTCAGGGCAGGAAAGTCACCTTTTACACCGAAACGGGAGCTGTTGAAACAAATAATACCTTGGGAGAATGTGTGAAGCGTCTGCCAGATTACTTTATACAATGCCACAAAAGCTTCTGCGTAAATATCAGATATATCAGGGTTATACACGGCAGAAAGGAAGTTGTGCTTACCGACGGAACCCATATTCCCATAAGCAGAGGCTATGCCGAAAGCTTCCTTCAGGAAATCACAATGGGATTTGACAATCTGCCCGAATAAGGAGAATCAATGACAGAACAACTTTTAATTGATATACTTTACTTTATTTTTCACTATGTATTTCAGTGGCTTTCATATTTTATTATTCTCACGATTATGCTTACCCCGAAATACAACAGGGCGTACATAGTTCTTTTCCCTTTTGCAATTGCTTTCTGCAAGCCTGTTTTTCCTTTGCTCGACGATAATAATTTTTCAACCTTTATCTTATTCGGAATGCTTCTTTTTACAGCGCTGACAGCATTTAAAGAGAAAAAGCGTGTCTGCCTTGCGGCAATTGCCGCTTCTATGCTTACCATTGTGCTTATGAGCGTGGCTGCAAGTCTTGTTGTATATGACATGCTGGGGTATTATCCTACGGAGGTTTTCCCATGTACATGGGAGTCGGTAATATACACCATAATTCTTGACGTTGTTCTTTGGATAATGTACGGTATTCTCATTCTTGTATGGAACAGACTGATAAAAAAGAAAAGCGTAAAAACTCTGGGCTATTTCTGGCTGTTTCCCATAGGGCAGATTGCATTCTTCTGCTCCTGTATGTTCCGCGCAAAGGAGGATATGGACGTATATCTGCTTACAAATCCGTATCTTATTGCCGCAATGCTGCTGTCCGTTGTTTCGGACTTGCTTATGTACAGAGCCATAAAGGAAAACAGCAGGGTTCAGGATATGAAGCAGACAATTTCCCAGCTTGAAAGCGAAATGGAGCTTCAGCTTAAATATTATGACGCTCTTGCGGAGCAATACGATGAAATACGGGAATACAGGCACGATATACGGAATTTGATCGCTTCTGTTGAGGCGCTTTCAATGACAGAGAGTTCTGCTTCGGAGCGAGAGGCTCTGCTGTGCGATATGGAAAAAAAGGCGGACAGTATGACTATCCCGATGTACTGCGCCGACCCTCTTGTAAACGCCGTTCTGTGGCAGAAAAGCTCCGAGGCGAAAAGGAAAAACGTGGATTTTCACGTTTGTATGGATATTTCGGAGAAAATGGGAATGGAGAGAATAGACGTCTGCTCTCTGCTGGTAAATCTGCTTGATAACGCCATTGACGAGGCGGCTGCGGAGGAAAAGGGCAGTGCTCGGATTACCGTAAAGCGCAAGGCGGGACTGCTGTTTATTGAAACCGCAAACAGCACAAAGCGGATTATTTCACCCGATAGCGAAAGACCGAAATCTGACAAAAAGGGCGATCACGGTCATGGCATTGATATTATTGAAAAAATTGTCAGCAAATACAGCGGCTGCTATGGGCTGCGGGCTGACGGAAAAACGGCGCATACTGTGGTTTCTTTGGACGACGGCAGCTCATCGGCTTCGATAATAACGGAAAAACAGCGTCCGATTGATAAATCCTTGTCATTTTAATCGCTTATGCGGTGTTATCCTAAACAAAGAAAATAAACAAATGTCCATTATCTTTGGTTACACCTACAAAAATGCTGAAAAATACGGAATAAAAGCAAAATTTCACATTTTCATAGTGACATTATCCAAAAAATGTGCTATAATATAACCAATAGTTATTTGTCAATTCATATATCGAATAAGTGGTGAGTGAGAGAAAATATGAAAGTGGGAAAAAATTTTCAGCTGTGCCTTTTTGTTTTCGGATGTTTGCTTGTGAACTATCTCGGAAAGAGTCTGGCGGATTTGCTTCAGCTTCCCGTGTGGCTTGATTCGGTGGGAACGGTTTTTGCGGCATACGTTCTGGGACCGGTATGCGGAGCAATTGTAGGTGCGGCAACAAACGTTATTTACAGCGTACAGTCCTCAATAGCGCTGTACTATGTTCTCACAAATATTTCCGTGGGAATAATTGTGGGATTTTTTTCAAAGAAAGGCTTTTTGAAAGACATTTTCGGAATGATGTCAACAGCCTTTGTTGTAACCCTTGCGTCGGTGGCTGTGTCAACGCCTCTTAACTGCATTTTTGCACAGGGTGCTGTGGGAAATATCTGGGGCGACGGAATTATCGGCTTTTTGCAGGAGTTGGGTGTAGATGAAACGGTAAGCTTCTTTGCAGGGGAATTCTATATGGATTTCCTGGATAAGACCTTCACAATGCTGCTGCTTTTCCTTGCAATAAAGCTCATAAGAAGGCTTAAAGCAAAGCACTTGAAATCAGAAAGAGCAAGAAAAAGGCTCAAAAGCCACATTTCCGCATTTATCGCCCTATTGCTTATTGCAGGCTTTTTTCCGCAGACGGAAACTGTTTATGCAGAGGGAACTACCGATAATTTTTCGGATACATACGATTATCAGAAATATATCCACACGGTTTATAACGGTGAAAACGGGCTTCCCGGCGGAATGGCAAACGATATTGTTCAGACTAAGGACGGCGTTCTGTGGATAGGCACATACGGCGGACTTTATCGCTACTGCGGCAACGATATTGAGTGGATGAACGGTCTTGAGTCGGTGAAAACCGTTAATTGCCTTTATATGGACGAGGCAGGCAGACTTTGGATAGGCACTAACGACAACGGTCTTTCCATATTCATCAATGACAATATTGTCAATGTTCTTAACAAAAACGACGGCTTTCCCTCAAATTCGGTGCGCTGCATAACCGAAAGCTCCGAGGGCTATTACTATGCGGGAACAACAGACAGTCTTGTAGTGCTTACACTGTCGGGCGGTCTTAAGGTGTATGATATTATTCCCGAAATAATGTACGCAAGGGGAATCTGCGCGGACAGCAGCGGAAATATTGCGGCTGTTACAGACGAGGGTGTGCTGTACCTTATCCGCGGCACGGAGATTATGGCAAAGCAGGCTATGGAAAAGGACGGAGAGATCTATTCCTGCTGTGCGTTTGATGAAAACGGCATATTATATGTGGGCTCTTCTCTGAATACGGTTGAAGCTTACGATATATCCGAGGGGAAGCTTGACAAGCTTTCGTCGGTGGAATGCGGAAGCCTGTCTATGCTCAATTCCCTTACCTTTTCAGACGATGGAACATTGTATATCTGCGCCGACAACGGTGCAGGCTTTATTCCTGCGGACGGAAGCTACCGCCCCATTGACGTTAAAGGCTTCAACAGCTCAATTGAGCATATGCTGACGGATTATCAGGGCAACCTGTGGTTTACCTCCTCAAGACTGGGACTGCTTTGCCTGTGTCAGTCGGTTTTCAGCGAAATCGGCGATTATAACGGCTTGTCGGGAAATGTGGTAAACACTGTAATAAAGTGGCAGGATACGCTGTATTTCGGTACTGACAGCGGTCTTGAAACCACGGACGCAAGGGAAAATCCTCTTGTTGCCGCACTCGGCGGAACAAGAATCCGCTGTCTTATGGAGGACTCGAAAGGCAATCTGTGGATATGCACTTCGGGCAAGGGAATATTCAGCGTTTCCCCCAACGGAGAAATAACCGTCTTTGACAGCGAAAAGGGAACGGCAGGAGATAAATTCCGCTCGGCAATCGAAATAAGCGACGGAACAATCGCTGCGGCGGGAGATTACGGCATTACCTTTATAAAGGACGGAAAGGTCACGGGAACAATCACCTCCGCCGACGGACTTACCAATCCAAAGGTGCTTACTCTCTGCGAAAGGTCGGACGGCAGTATTCTTGCAGGCACGGACGGCAACGGAATTGCCGTAATCAAGGACGGAAAAATAACAGGAACTATCAAGCAGGAGGACGGACTAAGCTCAGAGATAGTTATGCGAATTGTCCGCAACAATGACGAAGAGGGATATTTCATTGTAACAGGTAACGGTATCAGCTATGGTGACAGTGAGAACAATATCCGCATACTTGATAATTTCCCCTATTACAATAACTATGATATTGTTGAGGGAAATAAGGGCGAGCTGTTTGTTCTTTGCTCCGCAGGAATTTACGTTGTGGATAAGTCGGAGCTGCTTTCGGGCGCCGACCTGAAATTTCTGCTTCTTGACGCAAAAAAAGGACTGCGTATAGGTCTTACGCCCAATTCGTGGAATTACCTTGACAAGGACGGAACATTGTATCTTTCGGGAGATACGGGAGCGGCGTGCTTCAACATCAACAGCTATGATATTTCGGTAAGATCTTACCGTATGCAGATCAAGGAAATTGTTGCGGACGGGGAAAGCCTGCTGCTTGAAAAGGGATATGAAACGGTAATCCCCCTTGGCACCAAGGAAATAAAAATCACCCCCGAAATAGTAAACTTTTCAGTAAATAATCCCGACATAAGCGTTTATATGGAGGGCTATGACGTCGAGCCAAGGGTTATGCCCCAGAGTGAGATGACGAGCATTGTCTATAACAATCTTCCGTCGGGCAGATATGTTTTCCACCTTGCTATTCTTGACAGCAGAACGGGAAACGTTATTGCGGAAAACACCTACAAAATGGTAAAGGAAAGGGAAATTTACGAAAACTGGTGGTTCCAGCTGTATGCAGGGGCTGTGGCTGTAATTACGGTAGCTTACCTTACCTGGCTGTTGGTAAGAACTCAGCTTCAGAAAACTCTCCGTATGCAGAAAATGGAGCTTGATTTTGCAAAAAATCAGGTAAAAATGGGCAACGAAACCATTCTTACCATTGCGAAAGCCGTTGACGCCAAGGACGAAAACACCAGTCAGCACTCGGTGCGAGTATCGGAATATTCCGTTATGATAGCGAAAAAGCTGGGCTTCAGCGACGAGGAATGCGAAAATCTCCGCAAAATTGCAATTCTCCACGACATCGGCAAAATAGGTATACCCGACAGTGTGCTTAATAAGCCCGCAAAGCTTACCGATGAGGAATATGCAATAATGAAATCCCACGTTACAAGGGGTGCGGAAATACTGAAGAACTTTACCGTTATCGACAACGTTTCCGAGGGTGCTCTTTATCATCACGAAAGATACGACGGACGGGGCTATGTAAACGGTCTTAAGGGGGAGGAAATTCCTCTTAATGCAAGAATAATCGGCATTGCGGACGCATTTGACGCAATGACTGCAAACCGTGTTTACCGAAAGAAGCTTGACCTTGATTATGTGCTTGAAGAGCTGAAAAAAGGCAGAGGAACGCAGTTTGACCCAAGACTTGTGGATATTCTGCTTGGGCTTATTGACGACGGTACGGTGGACGTTGAGAGAATTTACGGAAAAAAGTTAAGCGAGGAGAGCGCAAATGAAGTCTGAGACTGTAAAAAAATATCTGATTACCTTTATTTGCGCCGCTGCGGCAATTCTTATTGCATGGGGCGTAAGCTATATTGCTTCGGGCGGAAACGCCGACAAAACGATAAAGGTGGGACTGATTTACGTTGGAGATTCCAGCGACTCATACACAAGCAATTTCGCAAAGGCGCAGCGTGAAATTGAAACAAGATACGCCGACAGCGTTGAAACCATAGCAAAATACAATGTGCCCGAGGACGTGGTTGAGCCTGCGCTGATTGAGTTAGTGAACGAGGGCTGCAGTCTGATTTTCACTACAAGCTACGGCTACGGCGAAAAGACAAAGGAAATCGCCGCACAATATCCCGATGTGCAATTCTGTCAGGCAACCTGCAGTAATGCCAACGAAGAACCTTTTTTAAGCAATTATCACACCTTTATGGGCAATATCTACGAGGGCAGATACATTTCGGGCGTTGTGGCGGGAATGAAGCTTAAGGAGCTTATAGACAACGGAAAAATCACAGCGGAGCAGGCGAAAATAGGCTATATCGGAGCATTTCCCTTTGCAGAGGTAATATCGGGCTATACCGCCTTTTTCCTTGGAGTGCGCTCCGTAGTCCCTGAAGCCACAATGACGGTTAAATATACCAATACATGGAGCAATTATCACCTTGAAAAAAGCTATGCGGAGGAACTGATACAGGACGGCTGCGTTCTTATTACACAGCATTCCGACACGGCAGGACCTGCCGCCGCCTGCGAGGAAACTGACAGAGCCCGTGAGGTGTATTATGTCAGCTACAACGAAAGCATGAGAGATATTGCTCCAACTACTTATCTTACAGGCTCGAAAATAAACTGGACTCCCTATATGACGGGAGCGGTTGAGGCGGTTCTTTCAGGCAAGACTATTGAAAGCTATGTTGAAGGGAAGGTTAACGGAAACGATGTTGGCTCGGGCTTTGAAAATGACTGGGTGCAGATGCTGGAAATCAACGAGTTCGTTGCTGTTGACGGAACAGAGGAAAGGGTTGAGGAGCTTATAAAACAATTCCGCCATAATCAGCTTCAGGTGTTCAAGGGAGATTACACGGGAGTTAACCCCTACGACCCCACGGATACCATTGATTTAAACGAGGGCTATAACGAAAACGAGAAAAGCTCCGCTCCGTCTTTCTGCTATGTGCTGGATGATGTAATAACAATAAGTCCGTGATAAAAAATCAGCGCTGACCGTTAAATCGGTCGGCGCTTTTTGTATGAATGGACTTTACTGAGATGTTTAATTATAATGTGCGTGAAATTGTGCTCTGCAAGAGCATAAAATTACTTTATCTCCTGTTCAAGGCTGTCAAACAAGGGTGACTCAAAAAACTCACGGAGAGTTATATTCAGACCGTTGCAGATTTTGTTGATTGAAACAACTCCGGGATTTTTGCTTTTGTCGCTGAGCATACTGTAAACGGTGGTGGGCGGCATTCCCGAAATGTTTGCAAGCTCGTTAATTGCGATGTTACGCTGGCTGCAAAGCTCGGTTATGCGAATTGCCACTGCGTCCTTAGAAGTCATATTCTCACCCTTTCGGAATTACTGTATAAATTTTACCAAAATTTGCGATATTTCGTGTTGGATATATCGTAAAATTATGGAGAGCAAAAAGTAAATCCCGTATTTGACGAAAAATGTCGAATACGGGATTTGCCCAATAATCGGGTGCAAATATGCGGCATATAGGGAGAATCCCGCTTGAAAAAGCAGTTTCAAGCGGGATTCCATTATTTGTGAATCAGTTCCTTTTCCTGTTTGTGATGCTCGCTCATATCAAGGGCGGTGGTTGCGCCTTCGCTTATTCCCTCAGTGCTTTCGGGAATGAAAATTGTCTTTACGGTAAGGAAAAGAATTTTTATATCAAGCAGCAGAGAGAAATTCTCAATGTACATCAGGTCAAGCTTAAGCTTGTCGTAGGGCGTGGTGTTGTACTTGCCCATTACCTGTGCAAAGCCTGTAAGCCCTGCTTTTACGTTAAGGCGGAAGCCGAATTCGGGCATATCCTCCTCATACTGCTTTGCAATTTCGGGACGCTCGGGACGGGGACCTATAACGGACATATCTCCCTTGAGAATGTTGAAAAGCTGGGGAATTTCGTCAAGCCTTGTTTTCCTCATAAAATTGCCGATAGGGGTAATTCTCTTGTCCCCTGCCGAAGCAAGTCTTGCAACTCCGTCGCTTTCCGCATTGACAATCATAGAGCGGAACTTTATCAGCTTGAACACTCTTCCGTTAAGTGTAAGCCGTTCCTGCTTGTAGAACACGGGACCCTTGTCATAGCATTTGACTGCAATTGCACAGATAAGCATTACAGGGGAAAGCACAATAATTCCTAAAGAGGACAGGATAATGTCCGTTGCACGCTTGAAAATGCGCTGTTCAAGGTTAATGCCGAAATTCCTGCACAAAAGCAATGGAGTATCGAAAGCGTGAAGATCCTCTGCACCTCTTATAATAATATCGGAAATTTTTGGGGTAATGTAGGTGAGAATTTTATTGCTGAAGCAATATTTCAGAATATCGTTTCTTATCTGATTTGGCGTATCGCAGATGATTACAGCGTCGTATTCCCTGATTTGTTCGGTGATTTTTTCAAAGCCCTCTGTAACGCTTATGGACGAACAGATTATGTACTTGTCCATTCGCCTGCTCATTTTTTCAACCAGGGAAACCGCCGAATGACTGCCGTAAACAATTATCATTCTTTTCGGCGGAAACAGCTTTGCGAAGCTTCTGTGTATGTACAGACTCCAGAAAATGCATATCACAAAGGAAACTCCGAAGGACGCCAGCAGCGGCAATGGATTAAGCACCTTTCGCCATACAAGGCATATTTGCAGGTAAGCTATTATATCCGTAAAAAGCAGTGATAAGGTCTGAGTTGTGACCGAATCGGTTATGCGCTGACTGCCGATACGGAAGCCGCCGTATATTTCCATAAACATAAATAGGATTGCACCGTATATGAAATAGAGTATAATGTTTCCGTTTACATAGAAGAAATCGTTGTTGTAAACGCTTTCCCATACAAAGCCGAAAATCGAGGTATATAGCGCAACGTTGAACATTGCGTTGAGAAAAACCACGGCACGTTTTACATTGTATCTGCCGTTGCTGTTACTTTTTGCCATAAATGCTCCTTTCCTGTTAATTACATAACAATTATAGCATTATTGCAAAAAAAAAGCAATATTACATTTATACCATAAATGTAATATTGCAGGAAAAACGAATGAGCCTTATGTATTATCGTTTTTTGCAGCTTTTATCAGCGACAGCAGAAGCAGTATTATTCCCGTGCCTGCGGCGATATGACCTATTCCCGCAATTCCCGAAATTGCGGCGTCGGCGCCTTTTGAAAGCTCTGCGCCAAGCACCTGCGTAATTCCTCTGACAGTCATCATTACTGCGGTAAGGGGTACGCTTATGTTATACACGATATTGAATGTACGGAAGGTTTTCAGACTTTCAAGGTTTTTCAGCCGTCCAACAAACAATGCTGTAATCAGGAACACGAACATTCCCAGCAGAAACAGATGAGTATGCACCTTGCCGAGGGTTGTTGTTCCGTCATAGCCGTTGAATTTGGTAAATTCACGGAAAAATACTCCCATTGCCATTGCGGCAATTGCATAGATAAATGAAATTTTCAGATATTTTTTCATTAGAAACACTTCCTTAAACATTATTTTATCCGACATTTTAAGTCAGAAGCATGACCGCTTCAATGTATTGATCGCCGTCAGAACTGATGTCAATTTTCTCCTCGGTATAGGGAAGACCGAATCAGACGAATTTTATTCAATTCCACGAATCAAATCGGCAATTACGGATTGTTTACAAGTTTAATTATAACCTCTTAAACAGAATTGTCAAGTGTTATGCAATAGACGGGCAATAATACTGATTCCTAATCTCCTTATAGACTTTGTCTATAAGGAGAGCCGCCTGA
>JBJERI010000081.1:0-14829 GCA_051882195.1 Ruminiclostridium sp.
CAGATGAAAAGGCTTTTTGCTCTTTCGGTGGAAAATTCCGCCGAAAAACGAGAACGGCATATTCCATTGAAAAAAGCCGTTGTTATCGCAATTATAGCGGTGTTGCTGACGGCAATTCTCACAGGCGCTTCAATGCTGATTTATAAGCTGTGGGACAATTACCGTATACGGGATCTTGATTTGTACTCGCTGCTTGAAATTACCGATATTGAAAACGCTCCCACTACCCTTGAACAGCGTTACGAGCTGGGAATCGACCTTAGCGGCTATAAAAGAAAGGTGCATATTGACGAGTGCTTTGAATTTATGGCTGAATACACAAACGAAAAAGAGCAAAAGCACCTTGTCTTTGAACAGAACACCAAGGACGTTTATCAGAATGTTTTTCTCAACACGGAGGACGCAATCGTACCGCCTGTGGAGGTTGAAATAAACGGCTATAAAGGGCTGTTCTTTGAGTCAAAATATGAGGATATGGTTTATATAATGGATATTGATAATTATATGTTTGAAATTGCAGGAGGAGGCTTTACCCGTGAGGAATTGGCGGAGATAGTAAAAACAATCAGAAAAACAGAGAAATAACATAAGCCGCACTGCGGCTGATATCAAGGAGAAGAAAATGCTTTCGTTTTATTTGCAGATGGTGGAAACTCCCGAGGAAAAAAGCCTTGTGGAATTTCTCTACACCGAATACAGCCAGCTTATGTTCAAAATCGCAATGTCGGTTCTTCATAACGAATACGAGGCGGAGGACGCAGTTCATGAGGCTTTTGTCCGAATAATAAAAAATATTTCAAAATTTCATGAGTATTCTTGTCAGGAAAACCGTGCTTACGCTGTTATAGTAGTGAAGGGTATTGCGCTTAATATGAAAAACAAGCAGAAGGACAGCGAGGAATACCTTGACGATATTCCAGACAGTCATTGCACGGAAGAGGAAATTGAAGTAAAAATCACCTGCGAGGAAATAATGGCGAACATTTCCGCCTTATCTCCAACGTTAAAAAATACCGCATATCTTTATTTTGCGGAACAGCTTACCCCTGCCGAAATATCGGAAATGCTGGATATAAAAATAGATACGGTTTATCAGCGTATTCACAGAGCAAGGGCTATTTTGCTCGGCGGGGAAAAAGGTAACGGCAATGTATGACGAGATGATAAAAGAGGCTCTCCGTGCTGATTTTGAGAATGAAATCAAGCTTGCCTTGGAGGAGCTTCCCCTTGACCATAAATTTTCAAGGCGGCATTTGCGGCAGATGAAAAAGCTTTTCCGCCTTTCCGAGGAAAAATCCCCTTTTAAAAAGCGCATTTTTATTGCGGCGGTGGCTGTGCTTGGAGCGGCAATACTGCTTGCAGGCTTCTGCTTCTTTGTGATGATTAACGGCTTTGCTTTCAGAATTTACCCCGACCATTCGGCGGTAACAGGCTTTGATATTCAGAACCCCGCCGAAAATATGGACAGCATTTACTCCATTTCCGAGGACAGCGGCTATGAGCTTGTAAGCAGAGATATGGGCTTATCTTACTGCATTTCAATGTACCGACAGGACGAAAAGCAGCTTACTCTTACTCAAAGCCTGCCCTCCTGCTCCTTTAACGTCAATACGGAAAACAAAACCGTGGAGGAAATAACCGTAAATGGCTGTAACGGCTATTTTATCGGCATGGACGGGGATTCACTGCTTTGCTGGACAATGGACGGCTATGTTTTTATGTTAGAGGGCAATGTTGACAAAAATGAGGGGCTGAAGATAGCAGAACTTACGGTATTGCCGTAAAAATACATTGCGCTCTTTTAATTCCGCTTTCACCTAATAACTTTCTTTTTGGATTTCCGCCTGTACTCATTGGGTACGGGCGGAAAGACTTTATATGTGGCGGCAAAGTAAAAGCGTTCTGTTTAGGGGGAGAAAAGAAAAAAGACCACCTATTACGAGCGATCTAATTTTTATGAGCCATTCGGCTTTTGCAGGCTTGACAGAACATAATTGCAAAGGTGAAACAAGACAAAAAAATAAGCCCGACTTGTAATCGGGCTTATATGGGGCCGAGCTTCTCGGCTGGGGTGGGAGATGGGATTCGAACCCACGATCTTCAGTGCCACAAACTGACGCGTTAGACCAGCTACGCTACACCCACCATATAAAAAAATAAAGCCATGATGGCACGCCACGTTGGATTCGAACCAACGACCTACCGCTTAGAAGGCGGTTGCTCTATCCAGCTGAGCTAGTGGCGCTCATGGAGCGGGTGATGGGAATCGAACCCACGTGTTCAGCTTGGAAGGCTGACATTCTACCATTGAACTACACCCGCATTTATAATGCTTGATTATTATAACACAGCAAAAAGCATTTGTCAAGCATTTTTTTAAAATTTATCAAAACAAAAGACGTTTTCCGAGCCGCTTTGCAAATTTGCACCGAAAAAACGCATAATTGCGGCAGCAGAGCGGCAATGAAAAGTATAGTGTAATATGCAGTTTTGCTGCCTCAAATCGAGGTGGTTTTTCGCAAAAGCTTTTGGATAATATCAGTCCTCGTTAACAGACGAAAATCTTGACTGCACTATCTGCCACAGATAAGCGTAATAAGCCGCTTGTGCAAGGTGTATTCCGTCCCCCGATTCATAGCTTGATTTAAGCCCGTTTGCGGAATTTTTCAGCTCCGCCGACACGTCAACGTATTTCCAGTTGGGCTTGCCGTCCTTTTCAATGGCTTCCTTAATGGTTTGGTTGAAAGAGTCGATATTCTCGTTGGAGGTAAAGTCCGAATCCGCAAGGACAGGGGTTATGGAAAGCACAATAAGATTCGAGTCGGGGCAGTACGCCGCAACCATTGTAAGCAGGTTGAAGTAATTAGCAACATATTCCTCGGTGGTGGTCATATTCACATCGTTCATTCCCATGGAGAAAATTATGTTTTCCTGCTTTTTGTTCAGTATGGCGGTGAGAATGTCCGTTTCTGCGTCCCCTATGCCAAATGTAAAGTCAAAAATGTTTCTTGCGCCCACGCTGCCTTTTGAAATAACGTGGTCGGAGGGCAGTATTCCGTAATGGGAAAGTCCGCCGCATATACTGTCCCCAACGAAAAGGCAGTTGTCGAGAAAGGCCTCGTCCTCCTCGCTGAAGGTGTAGGAGCTGTATTGCTCCTCAATGGAGATTTGGGGCTTTTCAGAGGTGGTGGTTTCCTCTGTTTCGGTCTGCCGTGGAGCAGTGGTTACGGGAGCGGCTTCCGTTTCCTGGGGCACAATAAGCTCGGTTTCATGCTGAGGGGGGAGCGTTCTTTGTGAAATATCTGTGCAGGCGGTAAACAGCAGGCATACTGCCATTGCCGCCGCTGTAAGCTTCTTTGTCATTCCGTTTTTCCGTCTTTTTCGGCATTTTCGCTTATCTGCTTGTATTTGCAGCTGATAAGCATCTGGCTTCTTGGATTGTCACGGCGGTAATTACGCACAATTCTCTGTGTTATCATTTCGCAGTTGTCGTCGTTGGTGTTGGGCAGCATTATAATGTACTGGGAAACGCTGTATCTTGCGTAAACGTCGTTGCAGCGCAGATAGCGGCTTATGGTTTCGGACAGCTTTTCCATACACCTGTTAAGGGCTTTCTGCGGTGGAATTTCTCCGTCAATGTCCGTAACGGTCATAAGGCAAATGCTGATTTTCTTGCCGCTTCGCTTTGCTTCACGGGTTTCAAGGCGGTAAATGTACCTGAAAAATTCGTATTCGCAGTAGAAAGCGCCGCTGCTTTCGTGGTCGGCGTTAAGGTTTTTTTCCACCACGGATAAATCCAGCTCCACGTCCTTTCGTGAGCGCACCGTGTCGTTGTACAGAGCGATAAGCTCCTCCGAGGGATTTACGCCGAATTTGTTATAAAACAGGTCGGTCACATACTTGTAAGCCGCCTTTGCGTTCTGCTGATCTCCTAATTCCGCCAGCACCTTTATCAGATTATAATGCAGCGGCTCATCGTAGGGGTCGAAAATCATTGCCTTTCTGCAAAGGTCTGCGATTTCCTGTAAATTTCCCTGCTTGTACAGCAGGTCGATTGCCTTGTGGACAGCCTTTATGTAAAGAGAATGGTAATAGGTGTTGATTGGCACTACCCATTGTTCAAGGGAAATTTTCGGCAGATAATCCCCTTTGTAAAGGGCAATGGCACGTTTAAGACATTCCAGCTTTTCGCTTTCGTCCTCGGTATTCTGACAGCGCTTGCAAAGCCCCTCAAATTCCTCCGAGTCAATGGTGAAATCGGCGGAGTTGTTGAGAGCGTAGGTGCCTCGTGTGTTGATAATTATTTCCTTGTCGTAGCCAAGCTCCGCAAGCATTGCACGAAGTCGGTGCATCTGTGTTTTCAGCGCTCCTGCGGGGTTGTCGCTGGACTCGTCCTCCCAGAGTGAGTCGAGAAGCTCGTTCTGAGAAATTTCACGGTCATGGAAGGTGACAAGATACTGGAATAAGGTCCACAGCTTTTTTGAACGTTTGTTCTGCTCGTTAAGCGTTACTTCTCCGCAGGAAACGGAAAATTCGCCCAGCATTGTAATTCTCAGCTCCACAGCTTTCACTCCTTTGTGCATATTATGGTAGTTTCCTTTATTATATCTATTATATCAATATCCGACATAAAAAGCAAGTACAAAGAGGGCAAATGTGTAACTTTAATGTAACTGAATAATGCCATAATAAAAGGAATGAAGAATGGAGTGGATTTAATGGAAAGCAACGGGAAAAGTCAGCCCCTTTACAAGGCAGGCAGACCCTTTTTTATTTGTATAAGCAGTTATGAGGGCAGGATTCCGAAAGGTACGCTGTATCTCGGGGCAACAGGCTGCGGCGGCAGCTTCAACGGCACAATGGCTTTGCTGGAGCTTATCGGCAAGGCGGCGGATTGTCTTTGCGGAGAGAAAACGGAGTTCAGAAGCTTTTCGGAAAAAACGCCGGCTGAGTTTGAAGAGGAAGTCTTTGAAAGGGACAAAAAGCCTGCCGCAATTGCCACATTCAGACTGGAGATTATTTTCTGTCGGGGCAACGACTGGCAGGGGAAAATCAAGTGGATAGAAAAGGACAGGGAGGAGTGTTTCCGCTCGGGAGTGGAGCTGCTGAAGCTTATTGACAGCGCAATTGAATAATTAAAAATGCCCCGACATTGGCTGTCGGAGATTTAATTAGTCTTAGAAAAAATATAAACAAACAGAAAAACTCCGCCGTTATACCAACTGCGGAGTTTTATCCTGTTTATAAAAGGCGGAACAGCCTAAAGGCGCAGCCTTTAATCAACCGTCTTGATTTCAACGGATTCAATAATTATTTTGTCAACAGGAGCGCTTTCCTCTCCCGAGCCGTTATCCTTTACCTTTACCGAGGAAACAGCGTCGATAACGTCCCAGCCGTCAACGGTCTGACCGAAAACGGTGTAGCCCCCGTCAAGGCTCGGAGTGCCCCCAACCTCGGCATATTTCGCCTTGATTTCCTCTGTTGCAGCGTCGATAAACTCGGACTGGGATTTCATCTGGTCGCCCATTGCCTTGTAGTATCTGTAATAGTCGGTGCCCTCCTCAACCTGAGGCATAATCACGCTTTCGATATATTCAACGTTGGAGTCAAGGGTTGCCTTTGTGCTGTCTGCAAAGGCTTCATAGTCAACAGGCTGATTTGCGTTTACAATATAGAACTGACCGCCGTTTGAGTTCATTGCGCTGCCGTAGCAGAGAGCGCCGTAGAAATGGCGCATATTTTCGTTTGCTTCAACGGCAAAGCTTTTAATATCGGGGTCGGTTGCGCCTGTGCCGCTTTTTGAGCCGCCCTGGAACATAAAGCCCGAAATTACACGGTGTACCGTAAGTCCGTTATAGTAGCCGCTTTCCGCAAGCTCTATGAAATTCTCCACTCCCACGGGTGCAGCCTCGGGGAAAAGCTTGCAGGTAATTGAGCCGTAGCCCTCAATGGTGATTACGGCGTACTTGTCGCCCTTTTCAAGTGTTACCTGGCCGATATTTCCTTCGGTGGCTGATGTTTTGGTAATACCGCTTGTCATATCGGCGGCGGAGGGTGAGTTTCCGCAGGCTGTTGCGGAGATGAGCAGCATTGCTCCCGCTAATAAAGCGGTTAATGTTTTTATTTTGCGCATAATAAATTCCTTTCTTTTGTGGTTGCTATGCTAACTATACCATTTTTCACAGGCTATGTCAACCTTGTATTTTACGGGTAAAAGTGGTATAATAACAATGTTAATATAAAATGAAAGATGGTGCAATATGAAGCTTGGACTTGTACTTGAGGGCGGCGCCAGCAGAACCATTTTCTCCTGCGGAATACTTGACGCATTGCTTGAACAGAATATCACGGCGGATTACGTTATCGGCACTTCCGCAGGCATTTCATACGGCGTAAGCTACTGCTCGGGACAAATGGGCCGCAATCTCACCATAACCGAAAAATATATGGCGGACAAGCGCTATATGGGCGTAAAGCATCTTCTTGACCCTAAAAACAAAAGCTACTACAACCTTGATTTTGTTTTCGGGGAAATTCCGCAGAAGCTTGTTCCCTTTGACGTAAAGGCGTTTACGGAATACAAGGGAAGCTGCATTGCGGTGCTGACCGATATTGAAAGCGGAAAGGCGGAATATATGGAGCTGCCCCGAGAGGACTGCGACTTTATGGGACTTCGTGCAAGCTGCGCCCTTCCCATTCTTTTCAGACCCATTGAAATTGAGGGCAGAAAGTATATGGACGGGGGACTTACCGACTCGATTCCCTTTGAAAAGGCCATTGCAGACGGCTGCGACAAGGTGATTGTGATTCTCACAAGACCCCGTGGCTATGTGAAAAAGCAGGAGAAAACAGGACCCCTTATCAAGGCAATGTACCGCAAATACCCCAAGCTTGTGGAGAATTTTGAAAACCGTCCCGAGGCGTATAACCACTCGGTAAAGCGGCTTTCGGAGCTTGAAAAGGAGGGAAAGGCTTTCGTAATCGCTCCTCCCGATACTCACAATATTCACCGCACCGAGCGCCGCCCCGAAATTCTTGTGCCCTACTACAAGGAGGGAACAGCTTACGGTAGAAAAATAATGCCGCAGGTTGTTGAATATCTGAAAAAATAATGAGAAATTTTTCGTATTGTGTTGAAAACAAGCCCTTGTTGTGATATTATTATTACAAGCAGAATTTATTTTTTATTCAAGGAGATACAATAATGGGAAAAATTACTATCTTTGACCACCCTCTTATCAAGCACAAAATTTCGCTTCTTCGTGACAAGAACACAGGCACAAGAGATTTCCGCGTACTTGTTGAGGAAATCGCAATGCTTATGGGCTTTGAAGCCCTCCGTGACCTGCCCACAGAAATGGTTGAAATCGAAACCCCTATCGAAAAAGCCACTGTTCCTATGATTTCGGGCAAGAAAATCGCCGTTGTACCCATTCTCCGTGCAGGACTTGGTATGGTAAACGGCATACTGGCTCTTGTTCCCTCCGCAAAGGTAGGACACATCGGTCTTTACCGTGACGAGGTAACTCACGAGCCTCACGAATATTACTGCAAGCTCCCCGAAAGCATTGACGAGCGCACCGTAATTCTTCCCGACCCAATGCTTGCAACAGGCGGCTCAGCAATTGCGGCAGTTGACTTCATCAAGGCAAGAGGCTGCACTTCAATCAAGTTTATGTCCATTATCGCCGCTCCCGAGGGCTTAAAGGCATTGTCCGAGGCTCACCCCGATATTGAGATCTACTGCGGCAACGTTGACGAAAAGCTTAATCAGAACGCATACATTGTTCCGGGTCTTGGTGACGCGGGAGACAGAATTTTTGGTACAAAGTAAATATTTATCCCCGAAAGGAAAAGGCTTTCGGGGATTTTTGTGCAATGCAAAACAAATCCGCACGCCAAAAAAAGCACTGGTGCAGAGATTGTTCCGTCAAAAAACGTGCCACTGGCACGTTTTTTGAGGAAAACTTGGTTTTAATTACTCACTCTTGGGGGAGATTTTTTCTTGAAAAATCTCCCCCAAACCCCTGCAAAAATCGCCTTAGCATAGGAGTTCCGTCCTCTGCGGAGGACGGCTTAGGGCGTTGCCCTAAGAACCCACCTTGCGTTTTCGCCAAAGGCGAAAACATTAGCTTCTTGAAAAAGCTTGACCAAAACTTTTTTTCTTTGGCAAAGGCAATATGTTTGCGCTTAAGCAAACAAACAAATCCGCCCCCAATCACGGGAGCGGATTTTCTTATACTCAGTTTCTCGTAAGCCAGATATTCGCAACGTCCAGCGCCTCATAAAGACCGCTTCTGTCGCTTGATTTAACAATCATGTCCTTTGCGTCAATGTTCTGAGCTGTTCTCATAAGCTGAACTCTTATTTTGTCTGCAACGTCTAAGTCCTTGACCTTGTGTGTCGAGGTAATTGTAAGCAATGCAACCGTTTCATCGCTCATATTGCCGTAATAAATCTGTCTGCCCTTTCTCACCAGAGGGAAACCCTTGTAGGTGAAGAAGCTTGTTCCTGCCATGTAATCACACTCCTTTTTTATATTATACACCATATAGAATTATTTATCAACCGTTATATGTCAATAATTAAGGGAAATTTCGCCGCCGCTTATATAATTCTCTATATTTTCCACCAGTCTTGTTGAGAACATCTGACGTGTCTTGAACAGATTGCTGCCGTTTACGGCAATAACCGTCTTGCGGTCGTCCACGGAATTATAGAACTCAACCAAGTCCTCGGGGCGGTTTGGGTCTCTGTATCTGTAGGTCAGCGAGCAGATAAACTCGCCCTTTGCCTCGTCGGTATAAATATCCTCGCCGTATGCGGAAATGAAATACTGATAAAGCTCCTTGAACTTGTCCTCGTCCTCAATTTTCTCGCCGTTCATATAGAACTCGTAGGTCGGTTTTTCGTCCTCGCTTTCGGCGGGGATTTCCTTTATGTCAAATTCAATGGTCTTGGTATCGTCCTTATACACAACGCTGTCAAGAGAGTAAATATAAGGCAGCAGGAAAAGTCTTGCCATACAGTCGGAAACGTCCATTGTCGCCCACGGAACGGAGCTTGCGGAGAACATATAAAGCACGTCGGGGTCCTCGCTGAAAGTACCGTAATAGCCTGCAAGGGTGGTAGTTACCGTACCGTCTGAGTTTTCCGTTTTATTGACAAGGGGAGTACCTAAGGTAAGGGTGTATTCCTTGTTGAGATACAGCATTGTAATAACGGCTGTGGGGTCGTTAAGTCCCGCAACCTCGTAATCCTTGTCCTCCATACCTACCCAAACAGCCTCGCTTGCGGTAAGACCGAACATTCCGTAAATAAGGTCAGAATGATTTGTCTGGTCAACATAAACGTCGTAGGGACTTGTAAATCTGTGTGAGGAGTAGGAAATATACTCTGAATTTTCCGAATCCTCGGGAATTGCCTCTATTATAATCGGCTCTTCAAGGTCGGAGCGCACTACCGTGATTTTCTCGATCATAGGAGCTTTTTCCGTATCATAAGCGTCCATAAGCTGGGTTTTTACATAGTAGTACCGTGTATTTGCATAGCAGTTTATCTTTGAGGTTGCGTAGATGTAAACGTCATTGCTGCCCTTTATTCCAAAATAGGTGGAGCTTGTGTCGGTGGGGACGGTGTTGCCTATGCAGAATGAAACCGAGGTATCATCGGTGTAGACAACGGTTACCTCCGCAACAGGCTCTTTAAGTCCGTACTTTTCAAGCTCGGCGCAGTTTTCCTCTACAAGCTGCTTTGCGGTGATTGAAGCGGAGTAGTTGGCGATAGTGCTGAAAGCCGCCTGATTAAGGTCGCATTCGCCCCCTATGTCGACCACGCTCCATACCTGATTTTCTTCTGTTGTACCGTCGGAATTTGTGATTGTTTCAATTTCCGAAACGATAGTGTAGGTATCGTTTCTGTTGGTGACGGTAACTGACTTTACCTCCTCTGCGGTCTTGTCGGAAAAAACAAGAGCAGGGTCGGCAGTGGTTTCGGCAGATGTGCCGCTGTCGGTTGTATCCTCGGTTTCTTTTGGCTGGGTAAGCAGCAAAAGCACCACAACAGCGGCAAGTATGATTATTCCCACAGCGGAAATAATCAATATCTGCATATTTTTACTCATTTTCTTCATTAAAATATCCTTTATCTGTGACGTCTTCTGAGCCATACTACAATGCCCGTAATGATAATTGCAACAGGGAGTACGATTGCGAAAATTATTGCAATTGCAGCAGAGGTTGCGGCTGAAATTTCAAAGGTTGACATTGAGAAGGACTTTGGAGTAAGAGTAATCTCGAAATCATCTCTGCCGGAAATTCCTCTGAAAATGCTCATCATAAGCTCTGCGTTGTTTGCCTGCTCAGTAACAAGGAGGGTTTCGTTAAGCAGGAAGTCGCTGCCGTAAACAACAACTCTGCTGTAATATGGCGTGCTGCCCTCGTACTGTACCTTTGAGGATTCAACAACGCCGTTAAGCACGCCCTTGTTTCCTCCGTCTGCAACAGTCCAGCTTTCGTCTGCGTCAAGGGGGAAAATAACTGCGCCGTCATAAGAAGTAAGAATTGGGGTGGTCACAAAGTTTGAGTATTCCTCAAAGCGGAGGGTTAAAGCAAGCATATTGTTGCCGAAAATGTACTTCGACTTTGTATCAAGCTCGGCTGTGTAGTCGCTTGTGCCGGGCTGCATAAGCTGATAAATAGGCAGTCCCGAATAAGCGTAGTTTGCGTCGGTCTGATAGATAACGCCGTCTTCAACCACTATTCCCCATTCGTCAAGAAATTCCTTTATGTTGGGGATATTGGGGTTTGAGGCGCTGGCAACGAAAATAACGTTCTTGCCGTATCTGCCGCCGTTGTCAAGCCACTTGTCCAGCTTGTTAAGGTCGTCGTTTGTATAATCGGAGGAGGGAGCGTAAATGACGATAAAGTCAATGCCGCTGTCGATTTCCTCCACAAGGGAAATGTTAAGTGATTCCGCAACGTAGGCGTTGGTTTCAAGGAGGGACTTCATTGTTGCATTTTCCGTTTCGCCGTAGCCTGTTGTGAATGCTACACGGACAGGGTCCATATTTGTAACGGACATAATGGCGGAAAGTAAAGCCGCCTCCGCATTGGCGTTTATTGCCGTTATATAGCTGTAGCCGTACTGTGCATAGGTTTCATCGTACTGAATATCAAGGTACTTTGTGTAGTCAAGAGCCTTGTATCTGCCCGTTTCCTCGGATTTTACCACTAACATTCCGTCCCCGATTTCAGCGTCGGGATAGTCTGCGGAGAAAGAGGGATTTGTCAGCAGGTCAACGTAATTCAGAGAAATATTGTCTGTGGCTTCCGCAAAGCGCTTGCAGATTTCGTTTGTCTGATTATAGTATGTGCCTGCTCCCGTAAAGTCGGACTCGCTGCTTGTTACGGTGATATTTACCTTGCCGGTAAGGGTCTTGAGGTAATCGGTGGTTGTGCTGTCGATTGAGAAGAGCGCCTCGGAAGTAAGGTCTGCCTTTACGTCAAAGCGGTCAAGCACAAGGTTTACAATTACGTTTACAAGGACGATTGCCGCAACGAAAAGCACGGTGAAAAGCACCGAAAGTCCGCCGTATTTGAACTTTTTGCTTTTGAATGGATTAGCCATTGTGTTATTCCTTTCTGTTTTCGTGTTTTTTCGCCCTTATCAGGACCAGCGGCGCTTTTCAAGCACCCTTACTGTTAGGAACAGGAAAATGACAATTACGCTGACAAAAAACAGCACGTTGCTTAAGCTGAAAATACCTGTTGTAATTTCGCTGAACCTTGAAAAAACCGAAATACTTGAAAGAATGTCGGAAATAAACTTAATGGGGATAACCGACGCAAGGCTGTCCATAAGCAGCAGCGCAACGTTTACCGCCATACTGCCTACTGCGGCTATCATCTGATTTTCGGTAAGGGTGGAAATGAACAGTCCCGCCGCAATGAAAACTGCGCCAAGGAGAATTATTCCCACAACGTTGCCCCATACCATAGCCCACGCAATTTCGCTGAAAAAGCTGAGCACGATTGCGTAAACAACCAGCACCGAGGTACTTATAAGGAAAATGGAGAATGCAGAAAGGAACTTGCCCATTACCAGTCTGAAAAGGCTTATAGGCGCTGTCAGGGTAAGCTGGTCGGTTTTCTGCTTGTTATCCTCCGACATAAGCCTCATTGTAAGCACGGGAATGAAAATCATAAGTACAAAGAACATTCCCAGAAATACATAGCTTAAGTCTGTTGAGCCCATGGAAAGGGCGAAAATGTAGAAAAACGCTCCCGAGAAGAACAGATATACCGCTATAAAAACATAGCCGATAGGGGAGCTGAAATATGCGCCGAATTCGCGCTTGAATACTGCAAGCATCAGTTAAGACCTCCCCGTTTTTCGATTTTGTCCATCTGCTTTTCAAACTTGTCCGCCTGACCGTAAATATCGCCGGTGGTAAGCTTTAGGAATATTTCTTCAAGGGTAAGCTCGTTGGACTTCATAAGCAGAATGGGGTAGTTTCTCGCCATAAGCTTTTTGCTTACCTCACGCCTTACGTCAACGCCCTCTTTTGCGTCAAGGTGATACTCGAATACACCCTTTTCCGCTTCCTTTGTAACAACAACTCTGTCCATACCGCTGATACCTTCAAGTATCTTCTTTACCTCGCTGTCGTTGCCTTCAACCTGCACAATAAGTCTGTGGTCGGCTGAAAGGTTTCTTGCAAGGTTTTCGGTCTTGTCGTTGGCAACGATTTTGCCCTTGTTGATGACAACAATGCGGTCGCAGACAGCCTGCACCTCGGGGAGAATGTGGGAGGAAAGAATAACCGTGTGGTTCTTTCCAAGGCGCTTTATGAGCGTTCTTATTTCAATAATCTGCTTAGGGTCAAGACCAACGGTAGGCTCGTCAAGAATAAGCACCTTTGGATTTCCCACAAGCGCCTGTGCAAAGCCGACACGCTGCTGATAGCCCTTTGACAGGTTGCGTATAAGTCTGTCCTTTACGTCCGTAATCTTGATAAGCTCGCAAATTTCGCCCAAATGGGACTTCATAGGCAGCCTGCACTTTTTCAGATTGTAAACGAACTTCAGATACTCGCTTACGGTCATATCGGGGTAAAGGGGCGGCTTTTCGGGAAGATAGCCTATATCCGCTTTAGCCTTAATTGGATTTTCCAGAATGTCAACGCCGTTTATCATTGCATTTCCCTCTGTGGAGGAAATGTAACCGGTCAGCATATTCATTGTGGTGGATTTGCCTGCGCCGTTAGGACCTAAAAAGCCCAGTATTTCTCCCTCCTCAACGGTAAAGGAGATATTATCCACTGCAACCTTGCTGCCGTAATGCTTGGACAGGTTTTTTACCTCAATCATTTCTGTTTCCTTTCATCACGTTTGCATAAATGCACTTACACCAATGATAATAGCTGTAAGTGAAAACAGTGTGATAATATTACGATAATTTTTCAATACCTTTTTTGATTCTTGCAATTGTATCGTCCTTGCCTAAAATTGCGCAAAGCTCGATTCCGCCGCCGGGAGTAAACTGCTTGCCCGAAACCGCAACACGGATCGGCCAAAGCACAATGCCGTTCTTTACGCCCATTTCCTCAATAAGCTTGAACAAATCCTCGTGTATTCTGTCGTGGTTGAAGTCCTTTGCGGGAATTGCCTCAAGAACAGGAAGTACCCTCTGCAATGCGTCAAGAGCGTTTTCGGGGTTGGTCTTCATCTTCTTGTGAGTGTAAAGAGCAATGTCATATTCGGGCAGAGCGTCAATAAAGTCAACCTGCTCGGGAATATCGGTGAAAAGCTCCGCTCTGGGCTGTAAGGTGGAGCAGAGAATATCAAGGTCGATGTCCTCTCTCTTGCAGGTCTGTCTGATGTATGGAACAGCAAGCTCCTTGAACTTTTCGGGAGCAAGCTTTCTGATATAAACGCCGTTGATTGCCTTAAGCTTCATTGAGTCGAAAATAGCAGGGGACTTGGAAATACCGTCAATGCTGAATTCCTTGATAAGCTCGTCAAGAGTGAAAATCTCGTTTTCGCCCTTTGGCGCCCAGCCAAGCAGTGCAATGTAGTTGATTACCGCCTCAGTAAGATAGCCCTTTTCCATTAAATCCTGATAGGAAGCGTCGCCGTCACGCTTTGAAAGCTTGTGCTGTGCGTCCTTCATAATGTGCTCAACGTGAATGTAAATCGGCGGCTCCCAGCCGAATGCCTTGTAAAGCAGGTTGTACTTGGGAGCGGAGGAAAGGTACTCGTTTCCTCTTACAACGTGAGTAATCTGCATTGTGTGGTCGTCGATTACGTTGGCAAAGTTGTAGGTTGGCATTCCGTCTGTTTTAATGAGAATCTGGTCGTCAAGGGTGGAGTTTTCAACGGTAATATCTCCGTAAATCTCGTCGTGGAAGGTGGTTGTGCCCTCGGTCGGAATCTTCTGTCTGATTACATAGGGAGTGCCTGCGGCAAGCTTTTCCTCAACCTCTTCCTTGGAAAGATTGCGGCAATGTCTGTCGTACATGGGGGAAATTCCGCTTGCTCTCTGTACGGCGTGAAGCTCCTCTATTCTGTCCTTGTCGCAGAAGCAGTAGTAAGCCTCGCCCTTTTCGATAAGCTGAAGAGCGTAATCCTTGTACATTCCCATACGCTGTGACTGGATATAGGGGCCGAAGCCGCCGTCCTTGTCGGGGCCCTCGTCCCAGTTAAGTCCGCAGTCACGGAGGGTTTTATATATAACGTCCGTTGCTCCCTCTACATAGCGCTCCTGGTCTGTATCCTCAATACGGAGAATAAAGGTACCGTCATTCTGCTTTGCGATAAGATATGTGTA
>JBJERI010000082.1:0-3155 GCA_051882195.1 Ruminiclostridium sp.
TGCTGAAAAGGGCGACAAGAAAGCAATTTTAGCAGGTGAAATGCTCCGCTACGGCATCAAGAAGTACATAGGCAGCTATGCGGCTGCTATGAACGGTCTTGACGCAGTAATCTTCACAGGCGGTATCGGCGAAAACGCTGACCTTGTACGCCGTGACGTGTGCAGAGATATGGATTTCTTCGGCATTAAGATTGACGAGGAGCTAAATGCAACAATTCACGGACAGCTTACAAAGATTTCCACACCCGACAGCAAGGTTGAGGTATGGGTTATCCCGACAAACGAAGAACTTCTTATCGCAAGAGATACAAAGGAACTCTGCGGTCTTTAATTAAATATTATAATCATAGTGGCAAAGGTTTTTCCTTTGCCACTCTTTTTATGTGTTCAGACTGAATATTTTTGCGTTGACCTCGTTTTTAGCCCTGTTGATTGCAGATACCATATCCGAATTTCCCGGGATTGCTCCCCCGAATGAAACGGGGATTTCCTCGCTGAATGGCTTGCTGCTTGAGCTGCTGAGAGAATCGGCAAGCTTTTGCTCGGTATACGCCTTGAACTGCTTTACATATTCCAGTGCCATAGGACGGACGGGGTCGTAAGCACTGTCGGTACTTTCCATGATTTCGTTAAACACTTCGTTAAGGCGTGGATTCATTATGCTGCTTACTCTGTTTGCAATGTACATATGAACAGCGGTAAGCTCGGTGTTGTAAAGAATATTTACCGCAAATTCAATAAAGCGTTTGCGGTCAGTGAACTGTAAGAAATTGCAGGCGGTAACAATGCTTGAATAGTAATTTTGGTTAATGATTACATTGCCGTTAAGGGTTGTTTCGCCCTGAAGAAGTGCGTCAAGCTGTTCGTCGGTGATTTTGTCAATAACGCTTGCGGATTCCACCATTTCACAGTCGGGAAGCTTTTCCACGTTGTCGTAAATAACTTTCGGAATAAGCCGCTGATTTCTGTATCTTATCATTCTGTCCGAGCTAATGCGAATCTGATGATAAATCTCGGGTCTTGCGGATTTTCTCTTCATAAGGAACATTTCCAGCATATTTTTTGGAACAGTTCCTACGGGAATTTTTACAAATGGCGTTGAAAGAGCGATTGCCTTAGGAGAGCGTCCCTCCGCCTTTGCCTTTTCCTCGTTTTCAAAAAGGAGATTTCTCACAGGCTCGATAACGATGCAGTTAAAGTCGCTGCCTTCCATTACGGAAGCGGTTGCCGCATGATGACCTTCAAGAAGAGCGCAGAACATTCCCGTGACGTGATAGGCAATGCCGCCCACTTTTTTATCGTTGCGGATTTTCTCCGCCTGAAGTCTTAATCGTGTTTCGTTGTATGCAGCCATATTTACCGTTGGAATAAGGAAACAGGGCTTGAAATTCTTTTCGGGTGGAATTGAAGCGCTCATAGTTGCGGAGCCGGTAAACTCGTGCTTTACAAGATAGGCGTTCCAGAAGAAGTTGCCCGCTCCGTCGGTGGGAATCATTCTTGATGTGTGAATTATATAAAGCCCGTCTGAAAGAAGCTCCAGCACAGGCGAAATTGAGCGCTGTAAGCTCTGTTCATAGAGAAAATAGTTGTCTGCGGCTGTGGTAAGGATTGTTCTAAGCTGCTCGTTGCATTTTTCTCTTGAGGAGGCCTGCCATATAAGCTTGTTGGAATAATTATTGTTTACGCTTTGCTGGACTATATTCACAAGAGCCTGTCCGTCAACGTAAAATGTTTCCCAAAGAGCGGTTTTGGCATTTCTGGAGGTATCGCACAGACCGATAACCCCGTCGCTGTTTGAAACGCAGGCAAGAATAAATTCCTCGCCGTCACGCTGCATTGTTTCGGTAACTACAACAGATTTCACTTTTACCCCTCCTTATTTCTGCGGTACCCGAGCGGCGATAAAATCGCCCAGCCCAGACTGCATATCCTTGGGGAAAAGTCGTTTGGGCAGCCAGAAAATAGTCCTTTTATTGTTCATAATAACGTATACAAAGTTGGTTTCAATGTAATAGCTTGCCTGCGTCCAAGGGATAAGGTCGGAGGCGGTATAGCAGCAGCTTTCCACAGCGCCGAAGCCCTCCTTGCAGACAATAAAGGTTATTTCCTGGGAAATAGCGGGGTCGGTGCGGTAAAGCTCGGAATACTTGTATTTTGCCACAAGAGAGGTGGCAAGGTGGAACAGAACTCCTACTCCTATTCCGCCGAAAATTGAAATAGGAATGAAGTAAAACCAGTTCTTGCCGAAATCTCCGATTGTGTTATAGAGAATAATGAACAGGATTATTGCTCCAAGTATTGAGGCGATCCACAAAAATTTTGACATTATGGTATTCATAAGGGAAACGTTGCCCGAATTTATTTCACGCTCCGAATATGTACCGGTGGCAATATAGGCGTTGTCGGGCATTTCGCATACGCTGTAAATTGTTTTAAGGGGCAGAATACGCTTCATAGGCTTGTACTCAATTTCGGGATTGTTCGCTATCTGACCCTCGATAATTGCACGGACCTTGAGATAATTTTCGTTGCTTCCGAAAGCAAGCCGCTCAATTTCGTAAACGGTGCTGTCAATGGTAATGGAGATAGACTCTTTTTGCTCCACAACCTGCTTGACTGCCGACCAGCTGTAAATGAAAGGACCCTCCGTGGTACCTTCAAATACTGTAATATAGTCGGAAAAAATAAAGCATCTGCCCGTAGTGCTGGAGAAAACCTTTATTCCCGACAGGGACTCAAATGCCAAGTTCAACACTCCTTTGCTAAACTATAATATATCAACTTTAATTATAGCACAAAAAAGTTGAATTTTAAATAGCTTTTGTGAAATTTTTTTAAAAAATTTGCTTGCAAAATAGGGGAATATGTTATATAATATTACATTAGAATATGTTATCAAAGGACGGTTTAAAATGGCTGATAATAAAAAAATGGTTGAGGCTATCACATCAAGAGATGTGGATTTTGCCCAGTGGTACACCGACATCTGCAAAAAGGCAGATTTAATCGACTATTCAAGCGTAAAGGGCTGTATGGTAATTCGCCCCTACGGTTACGCAATCTGGGAAAATATTCAGAAAATTCTGGACGGAATGTTCAAGGCAACTGGCCATGAGAATGTATATTTGCCTATGTTTATCCCCGAATGCCTGCTT
>JBJERI010000083.1:0-14671 GCA_051882195.1 Ruminiclostridium sp.
GACCAGGGCGGCGCTTTCGAGGTACAGAAAACTGATGATTGCAATGTGCTTATGCAGATGATTACCCCTGACATCAAGGCAAACGAATGGGGCGGCACTCCCGACCCAACCACCTGCTTCGGCGATGACAGATGGTACAATTACAGTATCAGCGCCGACGTCAAGCTGGAAAACTCAGAGGATTCCTCAAAGAATTACGCAGGTATCGGACTGAGATATAACTTAGGCTGTCTTGGAGCAAGCGGCTATCATATCCAGCTTTGGGAAAACGGCACTTGGAAGCTGCTCAGAAACGGCAAGGTGCTTGAAACGGGCAGTACTGACGCTGATGTTAGCGGCTGGGTAAGTCTGAAATTAACTGCGGAAAACGATACAATCACAGCGTTTATCGGTGATAATCAGGTGTGTGAATATAAATGCTCGGAGGCAGCCCTCTTAGGCGCAGGACGTGGCGCATTGTACAGCTCTTACAACCGCAATTGCTTTGATAATCTTAAGGTTGAGGCTATTGGCGATGAAACCTATGTAACACGCTTTGACAACACAGACAGCTGCGTAGAATACAGCGGCGAATGGGAGCAAGAAACAATCAGTTCCTTCAAAAACTACAAGAGAAGCATTGCCACAGGCAGCGAGGGCGGCTCGGTTACTTTCAAGTTCAACGGCACAGGCTTCGGCGTAACAGGCGTTTCCAAAACAGGCACTATAAAGGTCGAAGTTGACGGAGCGGTTGTGGAAAGCGACTATGAAATACCAAAGGGCGGCTTCAGACAGACCTATTATTATATGTACGGCCTTGAAAAGGGCGAGCATACCGCAGTTATCACCGTAAACACAGGCAATGCCTGCGTTGACAGCTTTGAGGTTTACGGCTCGGAAGTGCCTATGCCAAAGGAAGAAGCCGAGGAAGAGGTTGTTGATGTAATCGATGAAACAACAACTGAGGTTACAACGGCGGCAGAGAATAACAGCACCGAAACCACGGAAAGCACCGATAAGGCTGACAATGAGGAAAGTACAGTAAATGCTGAAAGCAAAAGCGAATTTCCCGTTGGACTGGCAGTTGGAATCGGCGTAGGCGCAGCAGCCGTAATTGCGGCAGTAGTAATTATTATTGCAAAGAAGAAAAAGAAATGAGTATAAGTTCATCGGTTGATATGACAAAGGGCGGCGAAGCGGGACATATAATCCGCTTCGCTTTCCCTCTGCTCATCGGTAATATTTTACAGCAGCTTTACAACCTTGCTGACACGGCAATTGTAGGCAAATATCTTGGTGACGACGCCCTTGCGGCAGTAGGCGCAACAGGTTCAATAACCTTTTTGTTTTACACTCTCTGTATGGGTCTTGCGGTGGGAATAGGGGTCATTATCGCACAGTATTTCGGCGCAGGAATGATGAAAATGGTTAAGTCGGCTATCTTTAATTCGGCGCTGGTAGTGGGTGTTTTCGGCATTGCAGTAAGCGTTATTTCCGTGCTGCTCACAGAGCCGTTGCTAATAATGCTGAACACTCCCGAAAACATTCTGCCCGTGTCGGCGGGATATATGAGAATTGCCTGCGCAGGAACAATTTCCGTTGCGGCGTATAACTGGATAAATTCCGTAATGCGTTCTCTCGGCGACTCGAAAACTCCACTAATTTTTTTAGGAGTAGTAAGCGTGCTGAATGTGGGGCTTGATTTGCTTTTTGTTATTGTGTTCGGCTGGGGCGCAAACGGGGCTGCCGCCGCAACAATAATCGCACAGGGCTGCTCCGCTGTTTCCGCAATTTTTTACGGCTTTGCCAAAAACGAAAATATCCGCCTTTCAAAAGAAAATATGAGGGCTGACAAGGAAATGATTGTGAAATGTATCCGCACAGGACTGCCTATTGCGGGACAGAATGCAATGGTTTCTGTTTCAATGGTGTCGCTTCAGCGTGTGACAAATTCCTTTGGCGAAACTGTTATGGCGGCTTACACCGCTTCAATGCGTATTGAGCAGCTTATTCAGCAGCCCTTCGGCTCTCTCAATGCGGCAATTTCCACCTTTACGGGTCAGAATATAGGCGCAGGAAAAACCGAACGTGCCGTAAAGGGCTATAAGCTTGGACTGGGCATTGCGGCGGCTTGTGCGGTTGTGGTTATGGCTGTATTCATGCTTTTCGGCGAGGGAATAACAAGCTTGTTCGTAAGCGGCAATGAAGCAATAGAAATCGGTGCGGCAGCAATTCGGCTGACTTCACTTTTCTATGTTTTTCTCGGCGCAATTCACGTTACAAGAGGCTTTCTCAACGGCTCGGGAGATACGGGCTATGCAGTGATAAACGGCATTGCGGAGGTGGTTTCAAGAATAGGTTTTTCCCTTATTTTAACAAGCATTCCCTTAATCGGCTGTTGGGGAATTTGGGGAACGACCTGCATTACCTGGACATTGACGGCGGTTATCAGCCTTATAAGATATAAGGGCAGGCGCTGGGAAAGAAAAAGCATTACGGGCGGTAAATAAATATAGTAGTTACGTTCATTAGGACAGCAGGGATTAAGTCTGCTGTCCGATTTTTTGACAGATTTCTTTACTACTTTACTATGATATAATAAACGCAAGCGTTTATTATATTTATCTCAATTGTCCTCGCAGATTCGCAAATCAAAGATTTGCTTCCTGCGTATCGGACGATTGTATCATAACCATTCGGTTATGATACAATAATGCACAAATTTTTCTATAATTTTTGACGAATATGCAAATTTTACTTTTCTATAAAATAAATGGGAGTTATTTACTTGATTTTCTTTCAAAATATGTTATAATGAAATAAAAATAGGCTATTTTGTTAAATTTATTTGCTTTATTAGTTTAAAATTTATTTAATTTGCTAATTAGGTTAAGAATAACACAAAAGTCTGTTTTATGCGAAATAGGAGGAGGAAATCAAATGAAATCCGTTGGAAGGAAAATACTGATTTGCAGTGTGCTTATGGTGGCAATTTCGCTTGTGGTTATGGGAATATTTTCCTGCTTAATGATCTACAACAACACTATGAGCATGGTGGAAAACGATATGATTGTTGCTGCAAAGCTGGCGTCTCAGCGTGTAAACTGGGAACTTACAGCTTATAAGAATATTGCTGTTGAGCTTGGAGTAATGCCGGATTTTTCAAAGGCAAGCGCTACCAACGAAGACAAGCAGGCAATACTTGACCAGGCAATAGCGCAGCATGAGCTTCAGGGTGCAACTTTTACCGACCGAAACGGCTATGCGCTGGACGGAAACAACTACAAGGACAGAGAATATTTCCAGCGTGCAATTGAGGGAAAAACCACTGTTACCGAGCCTACCGTTTCAAGAAAAACCAATGAGCTTTCCGTTATCGTAGCTGCTCCGGTATGGGCTGACGGCAAGGAGGGCAGTACGGTAATAGGCTGTGTAATGATAGTACCCGATTCGGAATTTCTCAACGATATCGTGAGAGATGTTCAGATAAGCCCAAATTGCCATGCATACATGATAGATTCAAACGGCTATACCATTGCCGACATAGACAGCGAACTTGTAAAGAACAAGGAAAATCTTGAAGAACAGGCTGCCAACGATGCGTCTCAGGCAGGTCTTTTATCCGCTTGTCAGAAAATGAGAAGCGGCGAAACAGGCTTTGTTCAATATAACATCAACGGCGGTATAGAGTACCTTGCATACACACCTGTGGAAAACACATCAGGCTGGGCTTTCGGCGTTTATGCTCCATCCGATGACTTTATGTCAGGTACAAACACGGCAATACTTCTTACGATTATTTTCGTTGTGGTTTGCTGCGCAATTGCTGTTGTTATTTCTATCATACTGGGAAAAAGCATTGGAAGCTCTGTTCGTCTTTGCACCGAGCGTATTGAAAAGCTTGCTCAGGGCGACCTTAACAGCCCTGTTCCCGAAATCAAAAAGAATGACGAAACGGGAATCCTTTCAGCCGCAACAAAGACGGTTGTTGAAAGTCAGAAGAACATAATCAACGACATAGGCAGAATCCTTGAAGCAATGTCTCAGGGCAATCTTGATGTACATACATCACAGGGCAAGGAATATTATCTTGGCGATTACAAGCAGCTGTTGGTATTCCTTAAGGACATCAATCACAAGTTAAGCGCTACAATGTCCCATATCAATACTGCCGCCGATCAGGTTTCAGTAGGCGCAGATCAGGTTTCAAGCGGCGCGCAGGCGCTTTCACAGGGCGCAACGGAACAGGCGTCCTCTGTTGAGGAGCTTGCGGCTACAATAAGCGTTGTTGCGGAAATGATTAACGCAAACGCAGCCGACGCTGAGCAGGCAAACAACAAGACAGGCGAGGCAGGCTCAAAGATGCAGAACGCTACCGTCAGAATGGACGACCTTGTTTCTGCAATGAACGAAATCAGCGAGTCCTCCGACCAAGTTAAGAAAATTATCAAGACAATTGAAGATATTGCATTCCAGACCAATATTCTTGCTCTTAATGCGGCTGTTGAGGCGGCAAGAGCAGGCGAAGCAGGCAAAGGCTTTGCGGTAGTTGCAGACGAGGTAAGAAACCTTGCAAGCAAGTCTGCCGAGGCTGCAAAGAACACCAACGCAATGATTGAAGGCTCTCTTACAGCAATCGAAAAGGGTAACGATCTTGTTGACGAGGTTGCTTCGATGATGGGCGAGGTGTCGGAAGCTGCAATGGCTGTTGCGTCAATCAACGCACAGATTTCCAATGTTTCAAAGGAAGCGGCAGACTCAATCAGACAGATTTCCGTAGGCATAGACCAGATTTCAACAGTAGTACAGACCAACTCCGCAACGGCAGAGGAGTCCGCAGCAGCCTCCGAGGAGCTTTCGGGACAGGCGGCAATGCTCAAGGACCTTATCGGTGCGTTTACGCTCCGTCAGGAAGATGAGTAATGCGGTCGGGCATAAATAGTGTAAATATAACAATGAAGCGGCTGAATCAAATCAGCCGCTTTTTCATGGCAATTTATTTATATTAGTGTTTACCGGAAAGCTTAACTGCTTGCGTGCTTCGCAAGAAATCCTGTCAAGCTCAATTCCAACTAAACAAAGCTCATAAAATGCTCCCACAGCGCAAACTGTGAGAGCATTTGTTGTTATATGATTTAGAAGCCGCCTGTTTAATCAATCTTGTACTTTTCAACCAGCTTTTTCAGCATATCCGACTGGTTTGCAAGCTCTGCGCTGGAAGCGGCTGTTTCCTCCGCAGTAGCCGAGGTGGACTGAACAACGTTTGAAATCTGCTCAACGCCGATGTTGATTTGCTCGATTGCAAGGCTCTGATTGCGGGTAGCCTCAGCAATTTTTTCAACCAGCTTGTTTACACCGTCCGTCTTTTCAATAACGTTCTGCAAGGATTTGTCTGTGTCCTGAACAAGTCTGTTGCCGTTTTCAATTGCGGCTACGGAGTCGGCAATAAGAGCCGTGGTGCTCTTTACTGCCTCTGCGCTCTTGTTGGCAAGGTTTCTTACCTCGTCGGCAACTACTGCAAAGCCTTTGCCCGCTTCTCCCGCTCTTGCGGCTTCAACCGCAGCGTTAAGAGAAAGAATGTTGGTCTGGAACGCAATATCCTCGATTGTCTTGATAATCTTCTGAATCTTGCCGGAGCTTGTTGCGATTTCGTCCATAGCTGTAACAAGCTGGCTCATGCACTTGCTGCTTTCCTGAACCTCGGTTTCGGCTTCAGTGGAGTAGGTGTTGGCTTCTCCTGCGTGGTTAGCGGTGTTCTTGACCTCGCTGTAAACGTCGGCAATATTTGCCGCAAGCTCTTCGGAGGAGCTTGCCTGAGTAGTTGCTCCGTCCGCAAGGGTCTGAGCCGCCTGGGAAACCTGAACTGCGCTGCCGTCAATATTCGCCGAAACGCTCTGAATATTCTTGATAATTTCGGTAAGCTGACCGAACAGGTCGTTGATTGTATGTACGATTACACGGTAAACGCCGCTGTGATTTTCCTCTTCGGAACGCACTGTAAGATCGTATCTTTCAATAGCGTCGTTGAGCATTTCTGCGTCTTTTTCAACCGCCATAATGGACTTGATTGCGTTCTCTATTGCGGCGGCTATCATACCGATTTCATTGTCGGATTCGGCGCTCTTAAGCTCGCTGTAAACCTCGTCGTCGATTTTTCCGTCTGCAATGCTGTTTGCAGCCATAACGATACTCTTCATAGGCTTGTTGAGAACACGACCGATAAATCTGCGGAGAGCAAATACACAGACGCCGCCAAGCACAATTGCAATGCCGAGAGTAATCATACTGTGCAGGAAGGTGTTGCTGTAAATGTCGCTGACATTGTAGCCGCAGAAAAGTGCGCCGTTGACCGTTCCGTCGGAGTTTTCATAGGCAACGTAAACGCACATATAGGGGTTGCCGAAAAGGGTTGTCTGAGTAACAAGAGTGCCCGTTCCTTCATAAAGCGCCGCTTTTACATTGTCGCTCATGGTTGTGCCTATTTCACGTTCTTCGTTCACAAAAAACGTGGTATTTATGCGGGTATCGCCCTCAAAAATGGTGTATTCGCAGTTGGTAAGAGTTTTCAGAGTATCCAAAAAGCTTTCGTCTGTAAGAGCAGCCGCATATATAACAGTACCGAATGGGGTATTTGACATATCCACAAATGAAGCCGAAGCAACTGCACACAGTCCGTTTCCAAGCAGGTTATACAAACCGTTGAAGTTCTGTCCCTTAAGGGCAAGTTGCACAGGAGCTTCGTTGTACATATTGGGCAAATCGGGGGCTTTGTCAGCTGATGAGCCGATAACGTTGCCCTCTGTGTCCGTTATGAGGATAAGCTCTGCGTCACGGTAATTGCGGTTAAGCAGGGTGTACATTGTATCCGCTTCTCTTGCAATTGCGGCTTTTTTGAGTTCGGCATTTTCGCAGATATTTCTCGAATAAATAGACGCCTGCTCAATTGTGGAGGTTACCTTGTAATTAAGCACCTGATAGGACGAATTGGCAAGGGATATGGAAATATCGTTTGCGGTATTCAAGGACGAAATAAGAGAATATACCGCAGCCACAAGACCTGTAAGCAGAATAAAGAAAGAGCTTACGCTGACAATTCTTTTGCCAAGCTGCTTGCTTTTTTTCTTGCCTGTGTTTACTCTTACGCTTTTGCTTGGTTTTTTGGTTATTTTCTTGTTTATGTCCTTGGTTTTGTTTTTACTGATTTTCTTCATTTCAACATTTCTCCCGGTTGAAAATAGTACTTATATCTATTTTTATTATACATTTATTTTATACAAATGTCAAGGGTAAAAATGGATTATTATTGTTTAATTTGCTCGCAATAAAATAATCCGCATTCCGTGGGAGGTTTGGAATGCGGATTGAAACAACTTGGCAGCTTAGTAACAAGCTTATCAGAAATCAATTTCCTTGCCGTAGTAGATGCAGTTAAGCAGCTTGGACATTTCGGCGGGAGTAATGGGACGTGGATTAGAGCCTGTGCAGGCGTCTGCAACAGCGTTTGCGGCAATTGTATCAACCTTTTCAAGGAATTCTTCCTCGTTGATACCGAAGTCCTTAAGGGTTTTCGGAATACCAAGCTTAACGTTGAATTCGTCAATCTTAGCGCAGAGAGAATCTGTGAGAGCCTTGTCAGAATTTCCGGGTAAGCCTACATAACGTGCAATTTCAGCATATCTGTGCATTGCTGTCTTGGAGTTGTACTTGATAACGTATGGGAGGTAAATTGCGTTAGCGCAGCCATGCGGAATGTGACCTGTTGAGAATGCGGCGCCTGTTTTGTGAGCCAGCGAGTGAACAATACCCAGGAGAGCGTTGGAGAACGCCATACCTGCAAGACACTGCGCGTAGTGCATATGCTCTCTTGCTTCGGTGTTTCCGTTGTAGGAGGAGGGCAGATAGTCGAATACCATTTCGATTGCCTTTAATGCAAGGGGGTCTGTGAAGGGTCCGTTCAATGTGGAAACATAAGCCTCAATAGCGTGGGTCAGAGCGTCCATACCTGTGTGAGCGGTAAGCTTTGCAGGCATTGTTTCAGCAAGCTCAGGGTCAACGATTGCAACATCGGGTGTAATGTTGAAGTCGGCAAGAGGATACTTGATGCCCTTTGAGTAGTCTGTGATTACGGAGAAAGCGGTAACCTCTGTTGCTGTGCCGGAGGTTGAGGGGATAGCAAGGAAGCGTGCTTTCTGACGAAGCTCGGGGAAGTTGAAGGGAATAATAAGGTCGTCAAAGGTTACGTCGGGATATTCGTAGAACGCCCACATTGCCTTTGCAGCGTCAATAGGAGATCCGCCGCCCATTGCGATAATCCAGTCTGGCTGGAATTTTCTCATAGCCTCTGCGCCGCGCATAACTGTTTCAACGGACGGATCGGGTTCAACGTTCTCGAACAGTTCAACCTCAATATTTGCTTCCTTAAGGTAGCCAATAACCTTGTCTAAGAAGCCGAAACGCTTCATAGAGCCGCCGCCTACAACGATAATTGCCTTTTTGCCTTTGAGAGTCTTTAAGGTTTCAAGGCTGCCCTTGCCGTAATAAACATCTCTCGGTAAAGTAAAACGTGCCATTTTTAAGTTCCTCCTGCTTATGTATTTGATAAAATAATAGGTAAAAGTTTTTTTGAGCAGGGAATATTGTTTGTTTACTTTTAACAATATTTTTTCTTTTCCTGCTTTATCTATATTATAACATTGTCAAATCAAAATGGGTAATGTATAATATATATGATAAGTATATTATTAAATATATGATACGATAAAAATATATCGATATAAAAGGAAGTATAAAAATGAACCTCACACATCTGAAATACATAGCCGAGGTTGAAAAAAAAGGCTCTATCACCAAGGCGGCGCAGAATCTTTATATGGGACAGCCTAATTTAAGCAAGGCTATAAAGGAGCTTGAGGAGGAAATGGGCTTTACCGTTTTCAAGCGCACCACAAAAGGGGTCGAGCCTACCCAAAAGGGCAGAGAGTTTCTCGAATACGCAAAAAAGCTGCTGTCCCAGATTGACGAGATTGAAAGCATTTTCAAGCCCAACAGCGACACTTTGCGGCTGAGCATAACCATTCCAAGAGCCACATATTGCTCGGTTGCATTTACAAGATTTCTCGGCAGTCTTAACAGGGACGAGCGTATGAAAATATATTTCCGTGAAAGCGACGCAATAACCGCCATAAACGACGTTGCAGGCGGAGATTCGGACATTGCGGTAATACGCTTTCAGGAAATGTATAAGGACTATTTTATGGCGCTGTTAAGCGAAAAGGGTCTTGACAGCAAGCCGCTGTATAACTTTGAAATGCGTCTGCTTATGTCAAAAAATCACCCTCTTGCAAAATATGACGACATTCCTTATCATCTCCTTTCAGAATACACAGAGGTGTGCAACGGGGATTATGACCTTAAAGGCATTTCCGTTTCCAAAATAAAGCGGAATACGCAGATCGAAGCCCCTGCAAAATCCATTTACATTTTCGACAGAGGCAGTCAGCTTGATATGCTTCAGCGAGTGCCCGATACCTTTATGTGGGTTTCGCCAATTGCGCCCGATTTTCTTGAACAGCACGGGCTGGTGCTGAAAAGCTGTTCTATTGCCTCGGAAATAAATCATGATGTGATAATTTATCCAAAGGGTCATAATTTCAGCAAATATGAGAAAAGTTTTGTGGACTATCTAAAGGCGGAAATCGCCCTTTCGGGGGATAAAGCGGAGGAATAATCTTAATATAATAAGGTATAGCTTGACAAAGGCGCAATACCGTGTTATTCTTAAACAAAAATGCGAGGAATTTTATGCAGTTTGAAAACGAAACACCAATGCCTGTTGTGAATATTACCCTTGAAAACGGCGAAAATGCGGAATGTGAAGTGCTTTGCATTTTCGATATGGAGGACTATCCTCAAAAGGAATACATTGCCTTAATGCCAAAAACCTATGACGGAGGCGAAAGCGAGGT
This sequence comes from Ruminiclostridium sp., assembly GCA_051882195.1. Classification (GTDB taxonomy): domain Bacteria; phylum Bacillota; class Clostridia; order Oscillospirales; family Ruminococcaceae; genus Ruminiclostridium_E. The sequence continues at coordinate 9,945 of JBJERI010000083.1, forward strand.
AATTCTCTTTGAATATGTTGAAGAGGGCGAGGATTGTGCGGAGTTTCTCAGCATTGAGGATGAGGAAGAGTTCAACAAGGCTGTAAATACCTTTTACAGCTGGCTTGAAGAATAAGCGGAAGGAATTTGTATGTCTGCAATAGTTGCTATTTCCACTCCCCAGGCGGTTGGGGGAGTTTCAATGGTAAGAATATCGGGGGACAACGCCTTTGACATTGCGGCAAGGGTTTTTAATCCCGTAAACGGTAAGGATATTCACGATATGAAAGGCTACACCGCCTGTTACGGCAATATAACCGACGGCGGCGAAATGCTGGACGACGGTGTACTGCTGGTTTTCAGAGCGCCCCACAGCTACACGGGAGAGGACGTTTGTGAAATTTCCTGCCACGGAGGAATTTACATTACCCGAAAGGTTTTGCAGGCGTGCATAAACGCAGGAGCGGAGCCTGCGGAAGCAGGTGAATTTACCAAGAGGGCACTGCTCAACGGCAAAATGTCCCTTACTCAGGCGGAGGCGGTAATCGACGTAATAAACGCTCAGTCCAAGCAGTATCTGGACTGCTCCAACGCACAGCGCGAAGGCTCTCTTTACCGCAGAATAGAGGAAATTTCACAGCATATCCTTGATATAACCGTGCAGATTGCCGCATGGATAGATTACCCTGATGAAATGCTGGACAGCTTTGAAAGCAGTTCGCATCTTGGTCAGCTGGAAAACTGCCGCTGTCAGCTCCAATGCCTCCTTGAAAGCTACGATATAGGCAAGGTGCTGAGAGAGGGCGTTCCCACCGCAATTGTGGGCAAGCCAAACGTGGGAAAATCCACCCTGATGAATCTGCTTGTAGGCTCTGAAAGAAGCATTGTCACCGATATTGCAGGCACAACAAGGGATATCGTTGAGGAAACGGTTATGCTTGGCGGCGCAGTGCTGCGTATTGCGGATTGTGCGGGACTTCGTGAAACAGATGATGTTGTTGAGGGAATAGGCGTTGAAATGATGCTGAAAAAGCTGGAACAGGCAAGCCTTGTTCTTGCGGTTTTCGACAGCAGCAGACCTCTTGACAGGGACGACTACACCCTACTTGAAAAGCTTAAGGGCAAGCAGTGTATCTGCGTAATCAATAAGGCAGACCTTGAACAAAAGCTGGATATGCCTTTTCTCGCTTCACAGTTCAGCAGAGCCGTTGAGATTTCCGCCAACGACCCAAGCTCTCTCAAAAAGCTTAACGATGTGGTTGAGAAAACCCTTGACCTTGATCGCCTTGATATGTCCGCAGGCTTTATTGCCAACGAGCGCCAGCGTAAATGCGCCGAGGAAGCGGAAAAGGCATTGCAGCAGGCAATTGACGGAATACAAATGGGCGTTACCCTTGACGCAACGGGAGTTATGCTTGAAAAGGCGCTCGACTGCTTAATGCAGCTTTCGGGCAAATCCGTCAGCGAAACGGTAATAGACGAAGTATTTAAGCGCTTCTGCGTGGGTAAATAGGGTTTGGCAGACTGTAATGTATATGCAGGACGACGATAAACCGCCATCTGCTTACTTCAGCTTGTCATCGCTGATATGGCAGCGTCCGTGCCGCCCTTTGGCGATGACTTTACGCAGCGTCCTTGCTGCTACGCACAACGGCAGGCACAAAGCCTTGCCGTTATGCGGTTTCATCGCATCTGACGGCTTCTCTCCGCCCTTTTATTATGTTTGGCAAGATTGCAGTAAGATTTGTGGAATTTCATAAAAAATAATTTTGAAAATTTCCAAAATCCTCTTGCTTTTACACAAGAAAACGTGTATAATAGCAAATGTAATCCTTTACAACAAACGGTATATTATAAGAAAGGAATTGTTATGAAGATGAGGAAGATAGCCGCTTTGATTTTAACGGCGGCAATAGCGGTTGCGGCGGCAGGCTGCGGCGGCACGGAAACAGGGGAAAATACAACCGCTTCTGTTACAGACGGACAGACTGCTGAGGTTACAGACACGGCAACAGGCTCAGACTGGCAGTTCAGTCAGGTGGCAATGGGCGGCGGCGGATTTGTATCTGGTGTTTTCGCCACAAAGGAAAATGGGCTTTATTATGCCCGTACAGACGTTGGCGGCGCTTACAGATACAACAGCCAAACGGAAAAATGGGAGTCTATGTCCTATGACATCAGCGAGGACGACAGAGGGCTTTTAGGCATTTCCGCCCTTGCTTATGGAGAAAACGACCCAAACAGAGTGTATCTCCTTGCAGGAACAAGCTATTTCAGCAACGGTATGACCTGCATTTTAGCCTCGGACGATTACGGAAAGACCTTCAGCCGTGTTGACGTTACCGAAATGATAAAGGTTGACGGAAACGGCATGGGCAGAGGAAACGGCGAGCGCCTTGCAGTTGACCCCAAAAACAGCGATATAATCTACGCAGGAGGCTGCTCGGGCGGAATGATAAAGTCCACCGACGGCGGCAAGACCTTTACTCCTGTTGATATGGGAACAAAAACCGAAACCTCCAACGGAAACGGTATTTGCAGCATTTTAATTGATCCTCAATCGGGAGATGAGAACAGCTGTACAACAATTTACGCCGCAATTTCACGGACAAAGGAAGCAAACCTTTATAAATCCACCGACGGCGGCGAAACCTGGGCAGAGGTAGCGGACGCGCCTCAGGGAATAATGGTTCAGCGTATGAAGTACAACGGCGCAGGAAAAATCGTTATTACTTACGCAAACACAGAGGGACCTTGGAACAACAACCGTTCAACAGGCGGAATAAGAGTTCTTGACATTGCGACCGATACAATGACCGACATTACCCCTGCGTCAAAGGGCTACGGCGATGTGGTAATCGACCCCAATAATCCCGACAGAATGGTTGCCTGCACGGAAAATATCTATATGCCACAGCCAAACGGCGCATTCGGCGACGAGTTCTATCTGACCACAAACGGCGGCGCTGACTGGACAAAGCTCAACGACACAATGAAGCTTACGGACGGCGGCGTAAAGTGGCTTGCAACCACCTCAATGCACTGGTGCAGTTCAATGTGCATTGACCCCAACAACCCTGACAAAATTATGGTTGTATCGGGCAACGGCATTTTCTCCTGCGACAATATATGGGACGAAACTCCCGAGTTTTACTTCTTTGCAAAGGGCATTGAGGAAACTGTGCCTTATGAGCTTGTAAGCATTCCGGGCGGCAAGCTTGTTACCGTATGCGGCGACTATGACGGCTTTATTCAGGACACCGCCGAGGAATACGGTATGGTAATGAACAGCACGGCAGGCTCAATGACCAGCCTTGCGGTTGCGGCACAGGCGCCCAACGTATGGGTAAAGTGCGGCGGCAACGATCAGACTCCGGGCTTCTGGTACACAGAGGATTCGGGTGAAACATGGGTAAACGTTACAAATTCTCCTCTTGAGGACGGACGTATCGCATACGAGGGCGGCGTTGGCGTTTCGGCTGACGGAAAGACCTTCTTCTGGGCTCCCGGCAACGGCACATTTATCTACTACACCACCGATAAGGGCGCAACCTGGAATCAGGCAAAGGGTGGCACAAGTACAAAGAAAATCACTGCCGACCCCGTCAACACCGATTATGTCTATGCGGCAAGCGGAAGCTCCTTCTATTATAGCTCCGACGGTGGCAAGACCTTTAAGGAAAACGTTGAGCTTGCGATTTTCTCGCAGGTAAGACCAATTGTTGAGCCGGGCGTTGAGGGCAAGGTTTATTTGCCTGCAATGGGACTTCAGGTTTCCACCGACCACGGACAGACCTTTACACGTCTTGACACCGTAGGCTACTGCGGCGCAATCGGACTTGGCAAGGGCAAAACTGACGATTCTCCATACACAATATTTATGTGGGGCAGACCTGCTGACGCAGAGGAAATCGGTCTGTACTGGTCCGAGGACGAGGGTGCAACCTGGAGCAGAGTTAACGATTCACAGCACCAGTTCGGCGGCCCAGGCAACGGCTATTTCGTTTACGGCGATATGAACAAGTACGGCAGAGTTTATATGAGCACAGTGGGACTTGGCGTTGTTTACGGAGACCTTGTAACCGAATAAAACAAAAAGGCAGCCTCCGGTTTTTCGGGGGCTGCCTGCGCTAAAAAGCCCCGTGAAAATTCACAGGGCTTCCGTTTTTATTTCTTGTTGTGCCGTGGATGCTCCTTTACAATGTTTATTGCGTTCATAACCGCAACGTCAATATCCACCGTGTTCTGCTTGATCATAATCTGACCCAGCCTTGAAAAAAGCTCGCCCTTTGAGGAGCTGACATATTTTGCAGGAAGATTGTTGAGGGCAATGCACTTGATATTTTCAAGGCATTGTTCGCACTTGCAGCAGTCTATGTTTTCCAGAAATTCCTCTGTTTTAATATCGACGATTTTTTCCATTGCGTTTACAATTGCCATATCAATACGCTCCCTCTGCTGTTATTTATTCTATTATACTAAATTCGACATAATTTGTCAATTATTTGAGAGAAAATTATAACTTTTTTATAAAGGGCTTTTTTATTGACAAAACGAGTGATGAGGTGTATAATAATAAACTGGTATATAATAAATGTATATTTAAAAAATTATTCATATAGGAGTTAATATATGGGATTACTGGATAAAATTTTCGGCTCGTATTCCACAAAGGAATTAAGGCGCATTGAACCCGTAAAGCAGAAGGTTCTTGACCTTGAGCCGAAGTATGCGGCAATGTCCGATTC
>JBJERI010000084.1:0-14642 GCA_051882195.1 Ruminiclostridium sp.
TAGGCTTGTAAACCGCAGTCATATTGCTGATAGCCTTTGGGAGAGTTGCCTCCTCCTTTATGCCGTTCATCAGCATATTTGCGGTTTCCCCAAGTCCCATATTGAGAGTAGACCTTGTTATACGCTCCAGCTTTGACTTAACAACAAGCACTATTACAACTACCGTTATAATTATGGCTAAAATTAAGCCAAGTACAATAATCCAGCCTTCCATTACTGCTTATCTTCCTGTGGCGGGAGCTTGATGCCCTCGTCAACCGTGTCGTTTCTGATTGTGGTGAAGTCGCTGAGTACCCAGCTGTACTTGCCTGTAGTTACTTCAGAGCCGCAGTACTGGCAGTGACCCGACGAAGTAATTTCAAGAGGAGCGCCGCAGTTGGGGCAGTTGTTGCCGTTCATCTTGCCGCTTTCGTCCTTGGTAAGAACGCCTACGGAACGCATAAACTTCATCTTGTAGCGCATATCCCAGCGTGTGTTTCTGTCGCCGCGGATAATGTTGCCTGTCTTTTCGTCCGTCTGATAGTCAATCATACGGGCGTTAAGGTACATTGTAAGATATTCGAACTGTGCGTCCTTGGCAAAGCTTGTGAGATATGCGGTGTTGATTGCAATGCTTTCGTAATGGTAAATTACGCCCTGGTCAATCTTGGACTGTACCTGTTTTTTGGTGGTATTGTAAAGATTGTCGTGCATAACGGGTCTTACGGGAGTTAAATCACGCTTGCACCAAGCGTCCTCAATGTCCATATAAACCTGCTTTGCATAGCTTTCAAAGTCGCTTGCGGTAAAGTTAGGGTCGTAAGCCTTGATAATCTGCTCAATCTGTGCAGTTCTGTCGGGGAGAATAACGTTTCTGCCCTGTCCTCCGCCCTGACCCGAGCGGACTGTGCCTGCTCCTGTACCTGCGCCGTTTCCGCCGCCTGAATTCTTGTTTTTTCTTGTGGCAGAAATAATAAAAATAATGATTATTACAACAATTACAGCTGCAACAATGCTAAAACCGCCGCCATCGCCGTCATTGCTGCTGTCACCGCCATAATAGACATATGTATTGGAGCTGCTACCCCAATCAGAATCATAATCAGAGCCGCCCCAGTCGGAACCGCCGTAATCGTAGTCGTTGCCGTCAAATGCGGTTATGCTCACACAAAACGCAGTTATAACCAGTGCCAATGCGGCAATTAAAGATATTACCTTCTTTTTCATAAGTCACCCCACACATTTATTTATTTTATTATACAGTTTATTTCGGTAAATGTCAATTACCTTTTTTCCACCGTAAACTGTATTGCCGTCCTTTCCTCGCCGTTGATTTCAACCTCGGTAAAGGCGGGGATACATACAAGGTCAATCTTTTCATCTTCAAGATAAACCCTTGCAATGGCAATTGACTTTACAGCCTGATTTGCAGCCCCAGCGCCTATTGCCTGAACCTCCGCCTTTTCGCCCGAGCGGAGAATTGCGGAAATTGCGCCTGCTACCGATTTTGGAACGGATTTTGCCGATACCTTAACGATTTCCATTTGATTGACCTTCTTTCCTTAATTTATTCTTATTATTGATAAACAGCGTCCGCTTGCACTGTCAATATCCAGTACCACACCATTTATGCGGGGATTTCCCTCGGCGTAAACGTGCTTCTGGGGAAAATAAGTGGTAAGCCGCTGAATGATAACGTCCTTGTCAATTCCCAGCACGCTTTCGTGAACGCCCGTCATTCCCACGTCGGTAATGTAACCCGTATGACCGTCAATTATGGTTTCGTCCGCCGTCTGTACATGGGTATGAGTTCCGAGAACGGCGCTTACTCTTCCTGCAAGGAAATAGCCCATAGCCTTCTTTTCGGCGGTGGCTTCGGCGTGAAAATCCACAATGATGTTTTTTGTATCAATTTCTTCAAGGATCTTTTCTGCGCACTTAAAGGGATTGTCGGCAGGCTGCATATAGGACGTGCCTATAAGGTTGATTACCGCCAGGCTGAATTTGCCGAAATCAAGGCGGAAGGCTCCCCTGCCTGCAATTTCATCGCCCAAATTTGCAGGACGTATAACAACATCGCTTTCATCAAAAAAGGGCGTCATTTCTCTGCGCTTAAAGCAATGGTTGCCCGTGGTTATAACGTCCGCTCCCCCGCCAAGCAGCAGCTTTGCGGAATAGGGGGTAATGCCGTTTCCGTCGGCGGAGTTTTCGCCGTTTACTATTGTTGCGTCGATCTGATATTCACGCTTAAGTCTGGGCAATTGGCTGATGAGAAACTCGCAGCTTTTCTGCCCCACAACGTCACCGATAAAGAGAATTTTCAAAATAAGACCAACCTTTCGGCTATGTCCGAAAAATCAGACTTAACCACATTATAAAAAAGCACAACTGTCCGTAAGGACGGACAGTCGTGCAGGACGACTTTGCGCCGTCGGATATTTATCTTTCAAGAATCTGACTTCTGTCAGGGCCAATGCCAACCATTGCAATTTTACATTCGCAAAGCTCTTCAAGTCTTGCAATGTAGTCCTTGCAAACCTGCGGCAGCTCGTCAAAGGACTTGCACTTGGAAATGTCCTCGTCAAAGCCGGGGAATTCCTCATAAATCGGCTCGCAGCCTGCAAGCTCCTCCAGTGTTGGCGGGAAATCCTTGGTGGTTGAGCCGTCGGGCTTCTTGTAGCCAACGCAGATTTTCAATGTGCCGATACCGCCAAGTGTATCAAGCTTGTTGATTGCAAGCTTTGAAAGACCGTTTACACGAACAGAATGACGGACGATAACAGCGTCAAACCAGCCTGTTCTTCTTGGTCTGCCTGTCGTTGTGCCGAACTCGCCGCCCTTGTTTCTGATAGTTTCTCCTGTTTCATCGTTAAGCTCTGTGGGGAACGGACCCTTGCCTACACGGGTCGTATAAGCCTTTGCAACGCCGATAATTTCGTTTATCATCATAGGGCCGCAGCCTGTGCCCACGCATACGCCTGCTGAAAGAGGGTGAGAAGATGTAACGTAAGGATAAGTACCGAAATCAATGTCAAGAAGCGTAGCCTGTGCGCCCTCGAACATTATGGTCTTGCCCTCCTTATTGGCGTTGTAAACCAGCACGGAAACATCGTCAACGTACTTTGCAAGGCGCTTGCCGTATTCGGTATATTCCTTGATTATCGCTTCAAGGTCGAATGCCTCTCCGCCGTAAACCTCGGTTATAATCTTGTTTTTCAGCTTACCCGTTGCTCTTACCTTTTCGGCAAAAACCTCGGGATGAACAAGGTCGTAAACCCTGATACCGCAGCGCTCGTATTTGTCCATATAAGTAGGACCGATTCCGCGGTGGGTTGTTCCAATATCGGAATTTCCTCTGAATTTTTCGGAAAGTCCGTCAAGGGCAATATGCCAAGGCATTACAACGTGAGCTCTCGGGTCGATTTTAAGGTTTGCAAAAGAAACTCCTCTTGGCTCAAGATTGTCAATTTCGCTGAGCAGATCCTTCGGATCAAGAACTACGCCTGCACCGATAAGGCACAATGTATCCTTATAGAGAATGCCTGACGGAATAAGGTGAAGCTTATAGGTTTCGCCATTGTTTACAACAGTATGACCTGCGTTGTTACCTCCCTGTGAACGAACTACCACGTCTGCACGAGAAGCAATAATATCAATGATCTTGCCCTTTCCTTCATCGCCCCATTGTGTTCCGACAACAATACTTGCTGACATATTTTTTCCCCTTTACTTTTTAAATTTGCGTTAGCGATTTAACACGCCTTGTATATTATATCAAATATTAACAATAAATGCAAGCGGTTTTTTCAGACAATTTTACAAATTCCCCGAAATTATTCAGCGGGAGGCTCTTCCGCTTCGACAGCTTCTTCCTCCTCGTCCTCGGGAGTATCGTCCTCGTCCTCGGGAATTTCCTCGCCGTCCTCGGGGGTTTCTTCATCATCGCTGCTGATTGTTTCCTGAGATTCATCGTCGGGAATTGCGTCATTCTCGTCTGTTGTGCCGGGAGTTGTGGTGGTTTCCTCCGGCTCTGATGAATCCTCGGGAGCTTCAGTTTCGGCAGGAACGGTTGTAATTTCTCCGCCGCCCTCTCCTGCGGAATCGTTGCCGTTGGTGCTGTAGGAAATGCTGCTTCGTGAAAGGTAGGTATTTATACCATTTATAATAGCCTTTGCAATTCCTGCCTGATGCTCGCTGTCAGCCAGAGCCATTGCGTCCTCAAGGTTGCTTACAAAGCCCATTTCAACAAGGACAGACGGGAAATCCTGCTGTTCCGTTACCCAGTAGTAGCTGTACTTGGCGCCTCTGTTCTTGTTTGCGCCGTCGGAATACACGTTGTTCTGATAGTAGTTGGCAATTTCGGCAGAAATTGCGGCGGCAAGGGGCTGTGAGTAAGGCGTGAAGTAGTAAACCTCCACTCCCCTTGCGTCGCTGTTGGTGGTAACCTTGTTTGAATGAAGCGAAATATACAGGTCACAGCCGTATTGTCTTGCATAGCTTGGTCTTGAAGCAGTCAGCAGGAAAGTGCTTTCGGTTTTCAGTCTGACTGCGTTTACCCCCATATCCTTAAGCTGGGAAGTAAGGCTTTTTGCAACTGCAAGATTTACCTTCTGCTCCGTAACGTGACCGATTGCGCCGGGGTCGAACTTATCTGCGGAAACGCCGTAGCCGTGTCCCGGGTCGATTACGATATTCAGATTGCTTATTACGTTTGTTGGCACCTGGAAGGTGAGTATCAGACAGCCCTCGCTGTCATAATATGCGCCGCTTCCCATATATACGCCGGGCTGCCTTAATTTCAGAACAAGACGGAATTTGGGCACGCCGTTTACCGTAACGGTTTCCCACTTGCCCGAACTGAACACAAGGTTGTACTCGAAGGAGGGCAGCTTGGTTACACTGGTTACATTATCAAAGGTGATATACACATAGTCCGCCGTGAAATTATCAACGTTGTAATCCCCGTCGTAAGCGGTGTAATAGGTGTTGCCTATGGTTTCAACGTTGTAGCTTACCTTGTCGTCAAGCTGAATTTTAATGTAGCTGTCTCCGCCGCTTGTTCCAACGGAGCGGACATAAAGCCTGTTGTCCCCCAGTCCGTAGCCCTCTGCAAGGGTTACGTCCGAGGAATTAAAGCGCTTACCCGATTCGGTTATGTAATAGCTGCCCGAGGTGGAAAGGTAATAGTCAAGGGTTCCCGCAGGTAGTTGACCGAAATCGGGAGTAAGCACAGCGCCGGTTGTTTTAGCGTTATACACAAAGGTGTAATTGTTCAGAGTCTTAACGAACGTTACCGCTTCGGATTCGGTTTTTATTGGGTCGATTGTACCTACGACCTCTCCCGAGCCTGCGGAATCCTGGTCGTAGATTTCGGCGGTAATTTCCTCCTTGGGCGGCTCGGGAAGAGCGTTTACCTTTACCTTTGAGCCGTACATTGTCATTGTGTAGCCCTTGTATGTACCCACAACGGTAATCATTCCGAGATTCTGCTCTTCTCCGATAATTCCGTCGGGGACTGTGTATGTGCCCTTGAAACGTGCGTAGTATGAGTTAAGGTCGTCGTTGTCAAGAGTGGTGGAGGTCTGCTTGAGAGTAATTACCTTGCCGTTTATTGAGGCGGTAACGGTTGCACCCTTGTAGGCGATTGCGGAAAGCTGGATTTTTGTACCGCCCTCAACCTTAAGGGTCTTGCCCTCGCCTATTGAATCGTCAACCGACTTCATAACCGTGATTTTACGCTCAATATTATAGGTATAGGTCTTGCCCTTGTGAGTGATTGTGAATTTGTTGTTGCCGATTGCAAGGTCTTTTTCAAGATAGAAGTTGCCCGCTTTGTTAAGCTCGATTTTGCTGCCGTTGAAATAAACGTCGAAATTCTCGTCAAAGGAGCCCATAAACTCCGCAACAGGCTCTTCCGTTGTATAATTCAGCCTGCTTGGAGAGGTCATAACAAGGTCCTCGAAAAGGGTTTCCTCGTTTATCTGATTGCTGTAAAACTGGGTAAGAGTGGTGGTAGAATTAAGGGGATTTGCCGCAAGGCTTGCGTAGGAGTTGAACACGCTGCCGCCGTAGCCCGTTATGTCCTTTGCAGTGGATAACTGGCGCAGAATCTGGTCCTCTCCGCCCCAGCCCGTGCTGTTTGTTCCTATTTTTTCATTATAGTGAACAACGTACATTGGTATGCTGCTTTCAGCGGACAATGTTCCCCACCAGCCTGTTACCTTTTCAAATGGCAGATTACTATCCGTAAGAGAGCCGTAGGACTTTACCACCGTGAAATCAACATAACCCTTTTCCACAAAGCTTTTTGTGTCGGCAAAGCCGTCATAGAGCGCCTGCGTGCTGTCAGCTGTTTCTGAGCCTGCCTCGTTTGAGGCGGAGTTTGCCCACATATCGTTTACCATAAGTCCCACGGCAATGGAGTTGTCCGTTGCGTGAATAACATCGCAGGCGGTGCGGAAAAAGAACTCGGTGGAGTCGTAAAGCCAGTTTTCATAGCCTATTCCCGAGCCTACAGCCATATAGTTGCCGAAGCTTTCTCCCGACCGCTGTGAATAATAATCGTCAAGAATAATTCCGTCAGCCTTGTATTTGAGAGCAAAACGGTGAGTTTCGCTTATAAGGGTATCGGTAGCTTCGGATATATTGCTGCATTTTGCAAGCACATAGTCTATATTATAAATAAGAAAAGCGTCAAGACCGTAGGTGTCAGCCTTTGAAATTGCAAGGCTTATATAGTCGTTCTCACCTGTTTTGTTCATATTGGTGCTGTAATATGAACAATCATCGGAAACGGTTCTGATAAACACGGTGTTCAGTCCAATGTCCACCGCATTCTGATAAACAGTATCAAGCTGAATGGAAACAGCTGCTTCGTCGTCCTCTGGCGATGTGTAAAAGTCCACCGACGGTGTTATAACAACCGAGCGCATATTGTTTGTAAGTGAAAAAGCTGCGCTATACTGTGGAATTGTGCCTGTTTCCTCCGTTTCCTCGGATTCTTCCGCCTCTGCAAAAACAGAAATGTTCATATTTGCTAATAACGTGAACAAAGCAAGACCAAGACTTGCCGCTTTAAGTAGTTTTTTCATTATCATTCCTCATTATTCGGTAAGCAAGGGCTTGAACGCCTCAATTTCGGTATTCATTGCACTTGTCTTTCCGCTTCCGAAAACATATTTGTAGCTGTAAAGGACAATTCCGCCGTAATTATCGGTTTCCCTTGCGGCTTCAATCTGCCTTTTGATTATATCTCCGTAGTTCTGCCATTCGTATTTGCCGCTTCCTGCCCAGGTATCTACCTCGCCGATTTTGTAGATAGATAGTCCCGGAATAAGGTCGGCGCCCGATTTTTCCACCATTTTCTGCCACTGAGTCAGCACCTTGACAAAATCCTGTGACGAATGTTCAAAACCATAGTAAATCTGGGGAGCGAAATAGTCCGCATAGCCCTTGTTTGTTGCCCATTTCTCAACATTTGCGTAAAGCTGGGTAAGGTTGTTTGTAACGTTGCCCTGAGTGCTTATGCCGAAAAGCGCATTTTTATTTACCGCCTTTACATTGTCGTAAATGCTCTTTACAAGCCTGTCGCAGTTGGCAAGGCGAAATTCGGACAAATCCGAGTAATCGCTGTTTGCAAAGGCGCTTGTATCAAAGCTTGAATCGGTGGTGGGATAAAAATAATCGTCAATGTGCAGTCCGTCAACGTCATAGTTTGAGGCAATTTCCGCCGCTCCCTTGCCTACAAGGTCTGTTACCTCCTTATAAGCAGGATTGAGATACCAGTAGCTGCCGACCTTTACAATGTACTTTCCCCGCTTGGAAGCGTCGTCATACCATTCCTTCACAACGCCGCCCTTTACAGAAGAAATATCGGCATCGCTGTATGCTCTCAGCGGATTTATCCATGCCTGAAAGGACAAGTCCCGCTTGTGTGCCTCCTCAACCATAATTTTCAGCGGGTCAAAGGGCATTTTAGCACCGTATGAGCCTGTCACATATTTGGTCAGCGGAAACAGCTCCGAATCGTAAAAAGCGTCGCAGAACGCCCTTGCATGAACGTAAACCGTGTTAAGTCCAAGACCTACGCACTTGTCATAAGCCGCTCCTATATTGGCTCTGAACTGGCTTTCAGTTTTTCCCGTAAGGAAATCGCTTATTTCAATGTAGCTTATCCATATTCCTTTTACCTCGCTGTAATTAAGAGGCTTGTAGCTGTTCTGAGAGAAGTCGGGAAGGTTGGTTTGCTGGGGTACAGTCGTTGTTTCTGCTGCTGTGGTAGTGGTTTCCGCCGTGGTGGTTGCTTCCGTTGTTGTAACTGCTGTGATAGTGGTTGCTGCTGTTGTTGTAACTGCCGTTGTGGTTGTAGCGGCTGTGGTTGTAACAGGCGGAGTAGTGGTTGTTTCTGATGTTGGAACAGTTGTTTGTTCACTTTCTTCTAAAATATGAACAGAAGTTTGTTCACTTTCCTCAGAAATATAAACAAAAGTGGTATCAACAAGCGCAGTTGTGATAATTTCAGCACTTTCCGAAGCGCTTTTCTCGGGAATGGGCGCAGCGGTGCTTACGGCGGTAGTTTCAAATGAAGCTCCGTCATAGCTATTGGCATTTATCACATTGGCCTTGCTTTGTCCGCCGCTTTTGCAGCCGCTAAGCAAAATTGCCGCAAATAATATCATTGCGATACAGGGTTTTTTACGCATTTTTTGCTCCCTTTTACACATATATATCTAATTATAGCATTTTATAGCATTTTAGTCAACAAATTTTACTGTTTTTCTTTTGCAAGTTTCATAATAATATTTATTCATTTTATGTTGTTATTTTCTTGACAAAGAACACTAAATATAGTAAAATAAAGACAGATATTTTATAAACAGAAGGAGATAACCATGGGCTTAACATTAACAGAAAAAATCATCAAAGCTCACATTGTTGACGGCGAGATGATAAAAGGTACAGAAATCGGATTAAAGATTGACCAGACCCTTACACAGGACGCAACAGGTACAATGGCGTATCTTCAGTTCGAGGCAATGGGCGTTGACAGAGTTAAGACAGAACGCTCGGTTGCTTACATCGACCACAACACATTACAGTCAGGCTTTGAAAACGCAGACGACCACCGCTTTATCGGCAGCGTTGCCAAAAAGCACGGAATCTGGTTCTCCCGTCCCGGCAACGGTATCTGCCATCAGGTACACCTTGAACGCTTCGGAAAGCCCGGCAAGACCCTTATCGGCTCGGACAGCCATACCCCAACAGGCGGCGGTATCGGTATGTTAGCTATGGGCGCAGGCGGACTTGACGTTGCTGTTGCAATGGGCGGCGGCGCTTACTATATCACAATGCCAAAAGTTGTAAACATAAAGCTTACAGGCAGACTTAACGACTGGGTTTCCGCTAAGGACGTTATCCTCAAGGTACTTCAGGTGCTTTCCGTTAAGGGCGGCGTCGGCAAGGTTATGGAATATACAGGCGACGGCGTTAAATACCTGTCCGTTCCCGAACGTGCTACTATTACTAATATGGGCGCAGAGCTTGGCGCTACAACATCTATATTCCCCTCCGACGAAACAACCCACGCTTTCTTAAAGGCTCAGGGACGTGAAGAAGACTATGTTCCAATGGCAGCTGATGATGACGCTGTTTATGATGAAACCGTTGAAATCAACCTGTCCGAGCTTGTTCCGCTGGCAGCTTGTCCTCACAGCCCCGATAACGTAAAGACAATTGACGAAATCGGCGCAATCAAGATAGATCAGGTTTGTATCGGCTCCTGCACAAACTCCTCACTTCAGGATTTATTAAAGGTTGCTCACATCTTAAAGGGCAAGACAGTTCACCCCGACGTAAGCCTTGCTATTGCCCCCGGCTCAAAGCAGGTTTATAATATGATGGCTCAGTGCGGCGCTTTGTCCGACCTTATTGACGCAGGTGCAAGAATCCTTGAATGCGCTTGCGGTCCATGTATCGGTATGGGTCAGTCACCTAACTCAAAGGGCATTTCGCTTCGTACCTTTAACCGTAACTTCGAGGGCAGAAGCGGAACAAAGGACGGTCAGATTTATCTTGTTTCTCCCGAAACGGCTGCCGCTTCCGCAATTGCAGGCGTATTTACCGACCCGAGAACGCTGGGCGCAATGCCTCCTTACGTTATGCCCGAGCATTTCCTCATCAACGACAATATGGTTACACCGCCTGCGTCACCCGAGGAAGCAAAGGACGTTGAAATTCTCCGCGGTCCAAACATCAAGCCTTTCCCTGTTAACACTCCTCTTGCGGAAACAATCGAGGCAGGCGTTACATTAAAGGTAGGCGACAACATTACCACAGACCACATTATGCCCGCAGGCTCAAAAATATTACCGCTCCGTTCAAATATTCCTGCAATTTCACAGTACTGCTTCACAGTATGCGACGAAACCTTCCCGGAGCGTGCAAAACAGGCAGGCAAGACAATTATTGTAGGCGGCTCAAACTATGGACAGGGCTCCTCCCGTGAGCACGCAGCACTTGCGCCTCTTTACCTTGGCGTTAAGGCCATTATCTGCAAGTCCTTCGCCCGTATCCACAGACAGAATCTTATCAACAACGGTATTCTGCCACTGTGCTTCGTGGACGAGGCTGATTACGACAAGATTTCACAGGGCGACGACCTTGAAATTGCAGACATCAGAAAGCTTGTTGAAACAGACGGCAAAATTATCGTAAAGAACAAGACAACAGGCTACAGCTTTGAAGTTACCTGCGAGCTTTCCGACAGAGGAAGAGCAATGATGCTTGCAGGCGGTCTGCTTAACTACACAAAGAACAACTGATTTTAAAGGCTCTCCGCCGTATAATGCGGCGGAAAGCAATTCAATAACCCCATATCTTAAAGGAGGAACTACAATGAAAAAGGGTACCGCAATATTATTGTTCGTGCTTGGCTTTATCGCAGGTCTTGTAACGGGAATCTGCACAACAAAGAAGTTTTTGGAATGCAGAGAGGCAGAGGATGATTATGACGATGATGATTTCTCCTTTGACGACTATGAGGACGACGGTTACAGCGAATTTGAAAAATTCGGAGAAAACGAAGAAGAAGCGGAGGAATTATAATGGCTGACAAAATCAAAATGCTTACTCCCCTTGTTGAAATGGACGGGGACGAAATGACAAGAATCATCTGGAAGATGATCAAGGATATCCTTATCCTGCCTCACGTTGACCTTAACACCGAATACTACGATTTAGGACTTGTTCACAGAAACGAAACCAACGATCAGGTTACAATTGACAGCGCCAACGCTACAAAGAAATACGGCGTTGCGGTAAAGTGTGCTACAATCACACCAAACGCACAGCGCATGACCGAATATGACCTTAAGGAAATGTGGAAGTCCCCTAACGGAACAATCCGTGCTATTTTAGACGGTACTGTTTTCAGAGCGCCTATTATTGTCAAGGGCATTACTCCCCTTATCCCCACATGGACAAAGCCTATCACAATTGCCCGTCACGCTTACGGAGATGTTTACAAGAACACCGAAATGCGTGTTCCCGACGGCAGCAAGGCTGAGCTTGTTGTAACGGACAAGGACGGCAACGAAACAAGAGAGCTTATCCACACTTTCAAAGGCTCAGACGGTATTATTCAGGGTCTTCACAACATTGACGGCAGCATTGCAAGTTTTGCAAGGGCCTGCTTCAACTTTGCACTTGACATCAAGCAGGACTTATGGTTTGCCACAAAGGATACAATTTCCAAGAAGTATGACCACCGCTTCAAGGATATTTTCCAGGAAATATTCGATAACGAATATAAGGAAAAGTTTGAAGCCGCAGGAATCACCTATTTCTATACCCTTATCGACGACGCAGTTGCAAGAGTTGTACGCTCCGAGGGCGGCTACATCTGGGCTTGCAAGAACTATGACGGCGACGTTATGTCGGATATGGTTGCAACCGCTTTCGGAAGCCTTGGCATGATGACCTCCGTTCTTGTTTCACCCGACGGCGTATATGAATACGAGGCAGCTCACGGCACAGTAACACGTCATTACTACAAGCACCTTAAGGGCGAGCCAACCTCCACAAACTCAGTCGCTACCATCTTCGCATGGTCGGGCGCACTGAGAAAAAGAGGCGAGCTTGACAATACTCCCGACCTTGTTCACTATGCTGATATGCTTGAAAAGGCAACAATCGACACAATTGAGGACGGCGTAATGACAGGCGACCTTGAGGTTCTTTCAAAACTGCCAAACAAGAGAAAGGTTGACACAGAAACATTCCTTGTAGAAATCGGTAAGAGATTAGAAAAGCTGCTCTGATAAGGGGATGATACATTGGCAAAAAGCGATAGAATTTCCAACTCGGTAATCCGACGTCTGCCCCGTTATTACCGCTTTTTAGGCGAGCTTTTAAGCGAGGGGATAACCAAAATTTCCTCCCGTGAGCTTTCGGAGCGAATGAAGCTCACCGCCTCCCAGATAAGACAGGATCTGAACTGCTTCGGCGGCTTCGGACAGCAGGGCTACGGCTATAACGTTGCGGAGCTTCGGGGTGAAATCGCCCGTATAATCGGCGTTGATAAGCAGCTTAAGACAATACTTATCGGCGCAGGAAATTTAGGACGTGCCGTAACAATGCACCTTGATTTTGAAAAATGCGGCTGTAAGCTTATCGGAATTTTCGACATAAACAAGCAGATCGAAAATAAGGAAATCGGCGGACTTCACATAATCCATACTTCGCAGCTTGAGGCTTTTTGCGGCGAACATCACCCTCAGATTGCAATTCTCTGTATTCCCAAGGACAGCACAAAAACAATTGTCGACCAGCTAATTAAGCTTGGCGTAAATTCATTCTGGAATTTCTCACATTACGACATTAACCTTGAATACGAGGGCATTGTGGCTGAAAACGTTCATCTTGGCGACAGTCTGCTTACCCTCGCCTACAAGGTGAACAATCAGGATTGATATGGACATTACTTTTGAAAAGGTGGAAAGCGGACGAATAAAAGAGCTTGCCGCAATGACAAACGAAATATGGCACGAATATTTTCCCTGCATTTTATCCGACGAGCAGATTGACTATATGGTGGATAAATTCCAGTCGGAAAGGGCAATCACCGCTCAAATCAGCGACGGCTATGAGTATTATTTCATCTGCAAGGACGGTATGCCTTGTGGATATATGGGACTGCACTGTGAAGCAGAAAAAATGTTCCTCTCAAAACTGTATCTGAAAAAGGAAATGCGTGGGCTTGGAATTGCAGGCAAGGCATTCAATTTTATTTTCACGCTGACAAAAAAATACGGAAAAGGCTCGGTTTATCTCACAGTAAACAAGCACAATCAGCATAGCATTGATGTTTATAAGCATAAGGGGTTTGAGATTATGGACTCGGTTGTTACCGACATCGGAAACGGCTATGTAATGGACGATTATATATTTCAGAAAAACCTTTAACCGCTTTTGGTTAAAGGTTTTGTAATAGGAAAAGAGTGCAATATGAAAATAGTTATAATCAACGGTCAGAACCACAAGGGAATTACATACAATATGGCAAAATTAGTGGTTGACAAGATAACAGCTGAAAAAGAGATTACGGAGTTTTTCCTGCCAAAGGACTTGAACAGATTTTGCATGGGCTGCTATGCCTGCCTTAAGGAAAGAACAGCCTGCCCCTTCCAAAGCGAAAAACAGCCAATTCTTGACGCTATGATAAGTGCAGACCTGATTATTCTCACAAGTCCCACCTACTGTATGATGCCAAGCGCGCCTATGAAGGCCTTTCTGGATTTGTTCTTCACAAACTGGTTTGCGCATAAGCCAATTGAGGAGATGTTCGGCAAAAGAGCGCTGGTGGTTTCTTCTGCGGCGGGAGCAGGCTCGGACAAAACCTGCAAGCTGATGAAAAACAACCTTGAAAACTGGGGTATTCCGCAGATAAAGACCCTTGCTGTCAACGCCAACGCCGCAAGCTGGCAGACCGTTCCTCCCAAAAAGCTTGCGCTTATTCAGAAGAAAACCGACAAGCTTGCCGCATATTACAGCAAAAGCTGCTCAAAAGCTCCCAAAATTTCATTAAAGCTGAAAATAATGTTCGGCATTTTTGCAGGTATGCAGTCGGCAAACTGGGGCGCTGCGCCTGAAGAAAAGCAATATTGGAGCGATAAAGGCTGGCTTGAGGGAAAAAGGCCATGGAAAAGCAATAAGTAAGCGCTGACAAGGAGATTATCAAATGGAAATTGTAATTCTGCTGCTTGCGGCTTCTCTGATTATTTTTCTGCTGATTAACTCAATTTTTTCAAAAGGAAAAACAAAAAAGATAATCCTTATTTTCAACGGCGCTTTATTGCTGTTTATGGGTGTAACGTGTATTTTTATGGGTGTTGATAATGCCGTTATTGATGATTATTCCAAAAAATACAATGTTCACAGAGGTGGCTTTTTAAGCAGTGTTTCTTATGAAAAGACAGAAGGCGATTATTACATTTTTAAAATGACAAATTTCCTCTCCCCCAGCGAAAGATTTGCGGTTAATAAAGAAAAAGTCCGGCTTCCTTTACTTACCTATGTATATTCTCCTGTTATTATTTTCAGCTCAGAGAATACGGAATTGTTGTATTTGCAGGAATTCACGTCTGTTGAACACTTCATTTCAGAGC
>JBJERI010000085.1:0-3123 GCA_051882195.1 Ruminiclostridium sp.
ATTCCGATTTTATTATTGCGGGGGAATGTGAGGATTTTGAGGAATTGGGGGGCTTTCTTTCCCTTAACGGCTTTTCCTCGGTTTTGCTGCCGCCACAGATTGCAGAGGGAATAAAGCCTTATGTAAAGGGGGATTTTTCTGCCGATTATATCTGTGAATATCACGGCGAAAGGGGCAATGACCCTGTTACCGTAAATCCGCCCCTCGATGAAGTTTACGGCATATTAAAGGACGGCTTTCCACATCTGTCCTATGAGGAGTGGTACACGGATATGAGCCATTTGGTGCGCCATGGGGTTTCGGAGTGCTATATTCTTGACGGCGCAGCCTGCGTAAAAATGTTCGATATTGGCGGCACGGCATATATTTCCTTTGTGGCAAGCTCCCTCAATATGAGGGGCAAGGGCAGCGCTTTTCGCCTTTTAAGGACGGTATGCGGCAATTTTCTTGCCCATAGGGAGCATATTTTACTAATTTGCACTCAGGAATTACTGCCTTTTTATGAAAAAGTGGGATTTACAAAAAAGGGAATAGCTGTTACAATTAAATAAGTGTGCGAAATGTCACCAATGATGACTTTCTGACAATTATTTTAATTGAGGTATAATATGGGTTATTTTACAATCGACAAAAGGCTTACGCTGGCGGCAGAGCTTGCAGAGGAAAAATGCGCAGAGGCATTCGACCGTATAAACGAAACAGCACGGTACAACGGAGAAAAGGTGCTTAAAGCCTTTATCGACAACCGTGTTTCTGATATGCACTTAAAGGGCACAACGGGCTACGGCTACGGCGACGACGGCAGAGATAAGCTGGACGCTGTTTTCGCACAGGTGCTTGGAGCAGAGGACGCATTGGTGCGCCATACCTTTGTAAACGGCACTCACGCCATTTCCACCGCACTTTTCGGCATTTTAAGACCGGGGGACCTTATGCTCTCCCTGACAGGCAAGCCCTACGATACCCTTGAAGAGGTTATTTTCGGGGAGCACGGCGGCTCGCTCAGCGAATTTGGTGTAAAATACGACCAGATAGACCTTGACAAGGACGGCAGAGTTAATTTCGGCGCAATTCCCGAAAAGGCAAAGGCCTGCAAGGTGGCATATATTCAGCGTTCAAGGGGTTATTCCCTCCGCCCGTCAATTACCGTTTCGGAAATCGGGGAAATGGTGGACGCAGTTAAAAACGTCAATCCCGAAGCAATAATCATCGTTGACAACTGCTATGGAGAGCTTTGCGAGCGCGTTGAGCCTACGGACATAGGCGCAGACCTTATTGTGGGCTCTCTCATAAAGAATTTAGGCGGCGGAATTGCCTCAACAGGGGGCTATATCGCAGGCAAAAAGGAGCTTATTGAGCTTTGCGCCTACCGCCTTACAACGGTGGGAACAGGCAAGGAGGTAGGCTGCTCCCTTGGGCAGAACAGGGAAATGTTCCTTGGCTTGTTCCACGCTCCCGAAGCGGTAGCGAACGCTCTTAAAGCCTCGGTTTTCGCAAATACCCTTTTCACAGATTTAGGATATATCGCATATCCAAGAACCAACGAATACCGCACGGATATAATTTCCGCAATTCAGCTTGGGGGAAAAGAGGAGCTTATCGCTTTCTGCGAGGGAATACAGTCGGGAAGCCCCGTTGACAGCTCCGCAATGCCCGAGCCCTGGGATATGCCCGGCTACGACAGCAAGGTAATTATGGCGGCAGGGGCTTTCACAATGGGCGCAAGCATTGAGCTTTCCGCAGACGCTCCTCTCCGTGAGCCTTACGCCGTTTGGATGCAGGGAGGACTTACATATCCTACCGCAAGAATGGGGATTCTCCTTGCGGCTCAGCGTATGCTTGACAAGGGCTTATTAAAAGTGTAAAATGGATATGTGTGAAATAAGAATGCAGAAAGAGTCTGCGGCAGATTTCCACAACGAAAAAAGGAATTAAAATGATAAGAAGTATGACAGGCTTCGGCAGAGAGCACAGAATTATCGGCGGACGAGAAATTCTTGTGGAAATACGCTCTGTCAACAGCCGCTATTATGAGTTTATCTCAAAGCTGCCACGCTCCTATATGTACCTTGAGGAAAAGCTGAAAACCTTGCTTAAGGGACAAATCAGCAGAGGCAAGGTGGAGCTTAGCCTTTCAATCTGCAACGTTGAGGGAAGAGAAACTCAGGTTACGGTAAATCCTACCGTTGTAGAGGGATATGTGACAGCCCTTAGGGGAATTTCCGAAAGGTACGGACTTAAGGACGACCTTGCATTGTCAAACGTATTTCAGATGACCGACGCTTTCAACGTTATGAGAGCGGAGGTTGACGAGGAGGAAATATGGCAGGCGGTTTCAGAGGTTTCTTCGGCGGCATTGGACAAGTTTGTTGCAATGCGTGAAACCGAGGGCGCTAAGATGAAAGCGGATATTCTCGAAAAGCTTGCAAACGTTGAGGAAATGGTAAAGCAGGCGGAAATTTATTCCCCCGAAAACGTTGTTCTTTACCGTGAAAAGCTTATGGCGAAAATGCAGGAGGTTTTAGGCTCGGCTCACGTTGATGAATCGAGAATACTCCTCGAAGCGGCAATTTTCTCCGAAAAAACCGCAATTGATGAGGAAACGGTAAGACTTCATTCCCACATTCATCAGTTCAGGGAAATGCTGGACAAGGAGGATATTGTGGGCAGAAAGCTGGATTTCCTTGTGCAGGAGTTAAACCGAGAGGCAAACACAATGGGCTCAAAGGCGCAGGACATCAGAATTACCCGCCTTGTAGTTGATATAAAGAGCGAGATTGAGAAAATCCGAGAGCAGATTCAGAATATCGAATAAAAAGGAAATGACGAAAGGAATACAACTGAAATGGCAAAGATGAATTCACATTTTCTGGAGCTTAAGAAAAGCTACTTGTTTATCGAAATAGGCAAGCGTGTAAGAGAATACACCGCCGCTCACCCAAACAATAAGCTTATAAGAATGGGTATCGGCGACGTTACACAGCCCCTTGCTCCCTGCGTTGTTGAGGCAATGAAGAAGGCCGCTGACGAAATGGGCGTAAAGGAAACCTTCCGCGGCTACGAGGACAGCGGAATGGGCTATGATTTACTTCGAGAGGCTGTTTCGGGATATTACCAACGCTT
>JBJERI010000086.1:0-3119 GCA_051882195.1 Ruminiclostridium sp.
AGGGACATCTGACCGTAAAGCTTGCCCCATGCAGCCTTTCCCCAGCCTGTATCTGAAATTGTAAGGTGAATTCCGTCGGGATCGACGTTCTGCCAATGAGCGGCAGTCTGAATATGTGCAAGTGCGTACTTGTGGTTGTGTACAACCATTTTGGGATAGCCTGTTGTTCCCGAAGTGAAATAAAGCAGCATTAAGTCGTTGCAGTTTGTTTCCACACGCTCCATTGTTTCGGGGTACTTTTTGATTTCCTCGTCAAAATCAATCCAGCCCTCACGACCGCCATTGCTGTTCACAATGAACTTAGCGCCAAGCTGCTGCTTCATTTCCCCTTCCGCTTCTTCAATAAAGGAAGCAATGTCCTTATGGTCGTAGGTGCAGACAACTGCTTTCACGCTTGCCTGCTCAAAGCGGTAAACGAAGTCGTGAGTTGTGAGAAGATGTGTTGCGGGAATTGCAATTGCGCCGATTTTGATAAGACCGATAATTGCATACCAGAACTGGTAATTGCGCTTCAGCACAAGCATTACCTTGTCGCCCTTTTTAATGCCCATTGCTGTAAACATATTTGCCGCCTGTGTTGACAGCTTTGAAAGCTGGGAATAGGAGAAGCGTCTTTCCTCCCCTGCAAGGTTTACCCATATCATCGCCCGTCTGTCAGGCTCAAGCTCGCCGAATTTATCGATAATATCGTAACCGAAATTGTAATTATCGGGACAGTTTATTTCAAACTTGTTAAGCACTCCGTTTTCATCAAAGCCCTCTGTAACGAAGCGCTTATAGTAATTTTTTACTTCTTCCATTAAATTTCTCCGTTAGATTAGTATTGCTAAGAAAACACAGTCCTCTTTACCGCAAGCAATTTCACCGTGAGGATGTGTGCTGTCAAAATAAACGCAGTCGCCGGGATTAAGAATTTCGGTGTGGTTGTCAATGACAAACTTCAACTGTCCTGATAGGACAAAATTCATTTCCTGCCCATCATGCACAGAAAGATGTATAGGCTTATTCTGCTCCTCCTCGTTATAAGGCGCAGTTACCACCAGCGGGTCAATTTTCTTATTCTTGAAAAGGTAAGCAACGTGCTGGTATGTAAGTCCGATTCGTCTTTCAATAGGGAGTCCCTCCCCTTTTCTTACCAGCGAATAATTTTTAAGAGTAGGCTCTACCCCTGTAAGGAGTTCCACCATTTCTACCCCCAATGCGTCAGCCGCAGCATTGAGAAAAGACAGAGAAAAGTCCTTTCCGCCCGCTTCACAGGACAAATATTCCTCAACGGTGGTATTGGTCCTTTCAGCCATAAATTCGGGAGTTATGTCAAGGTATTCTCTTGTTGCCTTAAGGCGTGAGGATACATCTTTAATATTATAGTTCATACGCTCCTCCGTTTATTTCATTTTTTTAGAGCAAATTTCATTAAGCACGCATTTATCGCACAGCGGTTTTCTTGCGTCGCAGACAAGCCGTCCGTGCCACACAAGCCTGTGACACAGCAGAAGTGATTCCTCGGGAGGTACTATTTTCATAAGCTGCTGCTCCACCTTTACGGCGTCCTTCCCTTCCGCAAGACCAATTCTGTTTGTAAGGCGTATAACGTGGGTATCGCACACATAAGCAGGCTTACCGTACAAATCGCCGCAGATGAGATTAGCAGTTTTTCTGCCCACACCCGAAAGCTTTGTAAGCTCCTCTATGGTATCGGGTACAGTATCGTTATAATCCTCGTGAAGCTGTCTGCACATTTCAACAATATCCTTAGCCTTAGTCTTGAACAAACCGCAGGTTTTAATCAGCTCGCTTACCTCAGCAACGTCCGCTTCCGCAAAATCGGCAATGGTTTTATACCGTTCAAAAAGAGCAGGAGTTACCATATTGACACGCTTATCGGTACACTGCGCCGAAAGCCTTGTTGCAATCAGCAATTCGTGAGGCTGCTTATAGTTAAGAGCGCACTTTACTTCGGGATATTCCTGCTTAAGCAGTCCAATTACCGCCTGCGCTTTTTCCTTTTTTCTCAACTGAATACCTCTTATGCAAAATAAATTTATATTATTATAATCTATTTTTTGTAAATTGTCAATAAAAAATGGAAATTTTGTGTATAAAAAGGTGAAAAACAGCAAAAATTCAAAACAAATCCAAATTTTTTATGAAAAGCTGTTGACAAAAGCAAAACTTCCTGCTATAATAATTATCGTTGCATTTGGCAACAAGGTGAGCCACTAGCTCAGGCGGCAGAGCACCTGCCTTTTAAGCAGGGTGTCCCGGGTTCGATTCCCGGGTGGCTCACCAATTCTTTTGGCCCGTTGGTCAAGCGGTTAAGACATCGCCCTTTCACGGCGGAATCATGGGTTCGATTCCCGTACGGGTCACCATAAGCATAGCTCACATTTGGTTTAACAAAGCCTTTTGTGAGCTTTTCTTTTTGCCCAGAAACCGCCGATGGGTCTTATTTGGGTCTTATGGTTACCTGCGGTTATTCTTGTTTTTCTGCGGTTTAATGGGATTTTTACGGTATTTTTTGGTCTTTATCCCGGTCTTTATTTTAGTATGTACCTCCGAAGCGGATTTCTCTGCTTCGGATTTTTTGCTAAGAGACGCTCTTGTTAAAGCTTAATGCGTTGGCTACTGCGTCGCAGGCTTTTACCTGATATTCCTTGAACATGTGACTATACACCGACAGCGTTGTAGTTTGACAGCTATGTCCGAGAGTTCCGGATACGGTTGCTACGTCAATTCCTGCGCCAATCAGAAGACTGGCGTTCAGGTGCCCGTATGGTATAATTACGACAAACGGATAAATGCCTTATAGGTCAAGGTTTCCGAGAGTTTGCCGTAATTTTTCAATTCTTTTTCCACTTTGAATTTTTCGGTAAAAAACTGCCCAAAAATGGGGGGTGTTACATTAACGACAAAAAAACAGGCTTTTTTGAGCCAAAAAATACCAAATCCGCATACACGCATTACGCTTGTTTGCTGATTTAGTGTGCTAAAAAATAAACAGGCAATTTCGGCGTATCTTCTTTATGGAGGTACGCCCTTTTTTATGCCCGAATTTATCCCAAAAGAAAACGCACAGCGGATTGTCGAAAAGGCGAAGCAGCAAAGCGCTTTGCAGAACA
>JBJERI010000087.1:0-3107 GCA_051882195.1 Ruminiclostridium sp.
GTTAGTGCTATATTTTATGCGGGTGAGGGGGAAAGGGTTACTTTTCAATGGACAGTTAACAGTTAATAGTTAACTGTGGACAATGGATATTTTACAATGGATAATTGGTATTGCAAAATGCCTTGAAATGAGGTATAATTAACTGAAAATATATATAGCAACAGGTACAATTATGGAAAAATATAAACTTGAAAATTATGACGTTATTGTTATTGGCGCAGGTCATGCAGGCTGCGAGGCCGCTCTTGCAAGCGCACGGCTGGGTAAGAAAACCGCCGTTTTCGTCCTTAGCCTTGATACAATCGCAAATATGCCCTGCAACCCCTGTATAGGCGGCTCTGCAAAGGGTCAGCTTGTTTGCGAAATAGACGCTTTAGGCGGTCAGATGGGCAAAACCGCCGACCAAACCTTTATTCAATCCCGTATGCTTAACAGGGGAAAGGGGCCTGCCGTTCACTCCCTCCGTGTTCAGAGCGACCGTATGAAATATCATTCCGCCATGAAGCATGAGCTTGAAATGCAGGAAAACCTTGACATAAAGCAAGGGGAGGTAACAGCGGTTATCGTCGAGGACGGCAAGATAACAGGCGTTGAAACCAAGCTTGGGGCAATTTACGGCGCAAAGTGCGTTATTATCACCACGGGCACTTACCTTAACGGCGCAATCCACATAGGCGAAACCAGCTTCCCAAGCGGCCCCGACAGCATTGCTCCTGCAATTCCCCTAAGCGAAAGCCTTAAAGCCCTTGGCTTAAACATTCGCCGCTTTAAAACAGGCACTCCTGCAAGAGTTCACCGCCGCTCCATTGACTTTTCCGTAATGGAAGAGCAGGACGGGGACGAGGACATTATTCCTTTCAGCTTCGACAACAAGCTGCCCCTTGAAAACAAAACCAAGTGCTACATCACCTACACAAACGAGCGCACTCACAAGGTTATCCTTGACAACCTTGATAAATCCCCCCTTTATTCGGGCAGGATTCACGGCGTTGGACCTCGCTATTGTCCCTCAATAGAGGACAAGATTGTCCGTTTCAAGGACAAGGAGCGCCACCAGCTTTTTGTTGAGCCAATGGGACTTGACACGGACGAATACTATCTCCAAGGAATGTCCACTTCGCTCCCCGAATATGTTCAGCTTGAATTTCTGCGGACAATAAAGGGACTTGAACAGGTTGAAATAATGCGCCCCGCTTATGCAATCGAGTACGACTGCTGCGACCCCTTGGAGCTTTACCCCAGTCTTGAATTTAAGAAAATATCCGGCTTATTCGGCGCAGGTCAGTTCAACTGCACCTCGGGTTACGAGGAAGCGGCGGCACAGGGTCTTATCGCAGGCATTAACGCCAGTCGCAAGCTTGACAATCTGCCGCCACTTATTCTCGACAGAGCCTCAAGCTATATCGGCACTCTCATTGACGACCTTGTAACAAAGGGCTGCGTTGAGCCATACCGCATGATGACCAGCCGCTCCGAGTACCGACTTATTCTCCGTCAGGACAACGCTCCCGAGCGCCTTACCGAAATCGGTCATGAGGTCGGACTTATCAGCGAGGAAAGATACAGCTTTTTCCTCGATATGAAAAACAAGGTGGATTCCGAAATAGAGCGCATTAAAACCGCCACAATCCACAAGTCGGACGCTCTAAACAAAATGCTTACTGAAAAGGGAACAAGCCCTCTCGACCGTGGAGCAAGGTTTATTGAGCTGCTTAAACGGCCGCAGATTTCCTATAATGACATTAAGCCCTTTGACGAAAGCGCTCCCGATTTGCCTCCTGAAATAATCAACAAGGTTGAAATCAACGTGAAATACGAGGGCTACATCAAAACTCAGCTTGAACAAATTGAACAGATGAGAAAGCTGGAAAGCAAGCTTTTGCCCACTGACGTTGATTACAGGGAAGTAAAGGGCTTGCGCCTTGAAGCGCAGGAAAAGCTGAACAAGCACAAGCCGCTGAATATCGGACAGGCAGGCCGCATTTCGGGTGTTAATCCTGCCGACGTTTCGGTGCTGCTTATATGGCTTGCAGGAAGGAACAAAAATGATTGAGAAATTCAAAGCCGCAGGAATTGACATTAACGAGGAACAGCAGGAGCAGTTCGAAAAACTTATGTCGTTCATGCTTGACTATAATAAGAACGTTAACCTTACACGCATTACCGAGCGGGACGAGGTAATCGAAAAGCACTACATTGACAGCATTCTGCCTCTTGTTCATATTGATGTTCCACGTGGAACAAAAATATGCGATATCGGCTCGGGAGCGGGTTTTCCTGCGCTTCCAATGAAGATTTACCGCCCTGACCTTTTGTTCACATTGGTGGATTCCCTGAACAAACGTATAACTTATCTTGACCTTGCCTGCAAGGAAATAGGGGTAAGCTGCCAGCTTGTTCACGGCAGGAGCGAGGAGCTGGGACGTAAGCCCCAATTCAGGGAGCAGTTTGATTTTGTTACCGCAAGGGCAGTGGCGGCGCTTAACGTGCTCAGCGAATACTGTCTGCCTTTTGTAAAGGTTGGCGGATATTTTGTGGCAATGAAAGGCGCAGAGAACGAGGTTGAGCTTGGCTCAAATGCGATAGAAAAGCTTGGCGGCAAAATCGAAAGGGTAGACGAGTACAGCTTGCCAAGCGGAGATAAAAGGTGCATTGTGCTGGTGAAAAAGGTTAAGGCAAACCCGCCTCAGTATCCAAGGGCGAGCGGAGTAATGGCGAAAAGACCGCTATAATAAAAGGGGGAGTTTCCCCCTTTTTTAATTCCCCCCTTTTTTTATGGGGAAATTAGGTTGGGAGCGCACGCTCCCCTCGTTTTTGTGTTTTATGTAATTTTTTGCTTGGCTGTAAGGGGGCTACTCGCCCCCTTGATAGACTTGTATTTGATTATAAGGGAGCGATAACCCCTCGCCCTTTTCTTTGCTTGCACAAAGAAAAGGGAAAAGAAATGCACCTGCTCAGGCGCCGCAGGGGGCTTTGTGAAACTCGCTTTGCGAGTTTCAAGGGGTGTAGTGCTTTTCGTAACTGTTCTAAGAAGAATTATGCTTGTGAAAGGAGCAGTCCGTCTTGTGGCTTTTTTCAAGTTGTTGGTGGAAGTGGTAACGCTTTTG
>JBJERI010000088.1:0-14520 GCA_051882195.1 Ruminiclostridium sp.
CCAGATTTCCGACGGTTCGGGAGGAGTTGCGTCGGGCGCTGCCGCTCTTGCCGACGCTGTTTCGGAGGAAACAGCCCTTATAAATCAGGTTATGGGCAACGTTGAGGAAATAGCTTCAAGGGTCGCCGATTCCGCCAAGAGCGCAGTTTACGCCAAGAACCAGACCCGCGACACAGCTTCCATTGTCAAGGAAAGCAGCGACAAAATGGACGAGCTGCTTAACTCAATGCTGGATATTGCCACATCAGCAGAAAAAATCGTCAAAATCAACTCCACCATTGAGGACATTGCATTCCAGACAAATATTCTTGCGCTGAACGCATCTGTTGAAGCCGCTCGTGCAGGGGAGGCAGGCAAGGGTTTTGCGGTGGTTGCAGACGAGGTAAGAAACCTTGCAAGCAAATTCGCCGACGCTTCCAACTCCACAAACAAGCTTATTGCGGAAACCGTAAGCGTTATCGAAAGCGGCAAGGCGCTTGCACAGCAGACCGCCGACCTGCTTTCAGCCGTAGTTGAAAGGACAAGCGTTATTGAAACAGGCGTAACCGAAATTTCCGACGTTACCGAAAAGCAAAGAGCGCAGCTTGCCGACATTGTAAACAAGCTTGGCGAGGTATCGGGCGTTGTTGAAACAACGGCGTCAACCGCCGAGGAAAGCGCCGCCGCCAGCGAACAGCTTGACGAGCAGGTTGAACGGCTTAAAGATTCGCTGAAAAAATACAGGATATAAAGGTTTGAAGCGAAACAGGAAGCATTAACACTCTGACTGATGCCCACAACAGCGCTGTTGTTCCTGAAATATTGCAACCAAGATTATTGACAAGGTCTTTGAAATCTGCCCGTTTATCAGCTTGCAGCAAAGTGCAACGCAGGCTGAGCCCATTCAATCTCCTGCTGTTGCTATAAAAGGGGAAATAACTCCATGTAAGGGCATCAAAGGCAGAAATTCAATAAACTGCTTGTCGAGTTTATCAGACGTCAAAACAGCCGCAAAGCCGCCTTAAAAAAATTAGGCGGCTTTGCTTTTTATATTGAAAATTCTGTTTGATTTTGTTACAATATCACAACCTCACAGCCATCAAATAAGTAACCCGTATATTCCGCAACAATCCGTTCATTGGGCGTTATTCCCGAAACTACCTCAACATATCCGCCGTATTCTTGTCCGCTGACAATATCTGCACGGCGAATAAAATCACGCATTTCGCCGTTTTTCTCGGCTGTGTAAATGACATAAACACCCTGCTCAAACTGTTCTGCGGTAACAGCTAATTTCGATTCTGCTCCGACAAAAGAATTTCCGTTTTCATCTGTATATTCAAAAGGGAACTGTGCCTGCTGAATCCTACTTGCCGTGACATTGGGCAGGGTGCTGTTATGTATATCTCGGGCAAACAGGCTCAAAAACAGCATTCCCGAAAAGAAAACCGCCGTAATAATCACAAGTATTTTCTTCATGACAGCTCACCCAGCGTCAGCCCTTTCTCTAAATTTTCGTTAAAGAACAAATACAGCAAAAGCACAGGCATAAGGAACATTACCGCCGCAGGAAACAGCACATTTCCCTCGTAGTTCTGTGCATTTGTTATGAACACGGACAAAGTTTTAAGACTGTCGGTTTTGAGAAAAAGCATTGGCTGCTCCACCATATTCCAGCAGTCCGCAAACACAAACAGCACCACCGCAAAAATGCAAACCTTTAGCTGCGGAACGACCGCTGTCAGCATAATTCTGATGACGGAATCGGTTTCAAGCCGCATGGCCTCAATAATGCTGCCGTCAATGCTTTTCATATACTGGTGCATTACCACAACGCCGAAGGGACTGAATATTGCAGGAAGAATTATTGCAAGTGGAGTGTCGATAAGCCCCATGTCACGCAGTCCTATGTAATTGGGCAGTATCGTTACCTGCAAGGGCATCATCATAAGCACAATATAGAACACAAATAAAGCGCCTTTGCCTTTGAATTTCGCCTGTGAAAAACCGAATGCACAGGGGATAATTACAGCAAGCTGAACAGCGGTAATCACAAGGGCATAAAGCACGCTGTTCCAGAACATAGGATAGAACATGAAACAGTCAAACAGCAGGTCTGCATAAGGCGTCAATGAGGGCGTTCCATCCGCCGAAAAGGACAGCAGAACAGTTGCGATCACAGGCGCTGCAAAAACTATGGCAAGCAGGAATACAGCGGCAGAATTTACTCTTCTCATTGGCGATACCTCCGCTGTGCAAAAACGCCTGCCATTACGATTATAAACACCAGAATTGAAGTCAGCACCGCCGATGTGGCAAGGCTCTGATAGTCAAGCTTCAGGAAGTTGTTGTTCATATAATATTGCAGGGTGTAGCTGTGGTCGGGCGGGTAATTCGTACCGTAAAAGAGATAGCTTTCCTTGAAGATTTTGAAGCTGTTGACGATGCTCAGAAGCACTGTAAATACTACCGTCGGCATTATCATCGGTATTGTGATTTTGGTGTGGAGTTTAAATGCACCTGCACCGTCAAGCCGAGCCGCTTCAAAGATGCTTTGCCCGATTGAGGTAAATGCGGCGGTGAGCAGCACAATGCAGATACCGATATTCTTCCAGATAAACAGCAGATAAATCGGCAGGACAGTGGTGTTTTCAGCGAAAACGCTGCGCCAGATTATAACGATACTTGCCGTGGGAATAACCATGGGAAGAACAAAGGCAAAGCGTGTTTTTCTTACCCATTTTATGCCGTAAGAAAGGGCGAGGGATATAACCAAAGCAAGCGCAACAAGAACAGGCACAGCAATAAGAATCAGCAATAGGGAGTTTTTAAGCGCAAGCTGAAAGTATTCGTTCTGCAAGGCTTTGATGTAGTTGTCAAGCCCCACAAAATTCCGCCTGAACTGGTTGTCGATAAGCGAATAATACAGCACCCGGATATAGGGTATTACGAAAAATATTGCAGTTCCGATAAGGCTGGGCAGCAGGCAGAGCTTGCATTTTGTATTCCATTTAAGATATTTTTTTGTTTTCATCATTCGTTCAGGTACACTTTCAGTTTTCGGTCGGCTTCGGTGATAAATTCGTCAAGGGATATTTCTCCCGCAAGATATCTGTTGAAATCCTCCCAATACAGCTCCGACGGGTAGGTAAAATATAGCTTTGTATCTGAACAAAGCTTAAGCAGCGGCTTTATCACAGGAATTTCACTGTATTTTCCCGCTTCCTCTCTGAAAATGAAGGTATCCTCATTTTCGGACTGATATTTTACCACCTCGGTTATATAATTTATTGCGTCCTGTAAATGCTCGGAGTTTGGATTGATGCTCATAAATGTAACGTCCTGTATTAAAGAGGCTTCCGAATCTATACGCGGTAATCCAAAGACCCGACCCTCATAATTCCCGAGGATAATAAGCATATCGCTTTGACGGAGGCTGAATGAACAGTCAATATCTACGCCCTGTGTGAACAGTCCGATATTTTTAGCAGAGTTCAGTCTTTCGGAGCTTTTCAGCTTTTCGGCAAATAAACGAAATTCGGGAGTGTCAAAGCTGTTATGAGTAATAATATATTCTGAAAGAACATCTTCAATAAGGTCATTATTGAAGATATGCACCTTTTCAAGTTCTTCCTCCGATAGTCCGTCGATATAGTCGATAAACTCTGTAGTCGTCATCTGCGAATAGTCGGTATCCCCGTTGTTGCTGAAAACAAAACGGGTTTTAGCGTGAATCGGCAGCGCCCATATATCGCCGTTTTCGTCTGTAAAGGCTTCTTTTATTGACGGGAAGCACTTGTCGAGATACTCCTCCACTCCCTCTATATCATTCAGCGGATAAAAGCTGCCCTTCTTCTTAATCTGATAGGAGATGTCGTCGCCGGTGCTCAGATAACAGATATCATAGTCCCTGTCCATTGACATTATTTTAAGCGCGGCTTCTTCGTTTGTCGGGTGCATTTCGTTCAGTATATATCCGCATCCGAAGGGAGTTGTACCCGAATCGGGAGAACAGATATAGTTTATGGGGTTATTATATTTGTAGTAATCCGAAAACTTAATACGGACAACAGCGTAATCTCCTGTATCCTTTGTAACGTCAATGCCGGGAGTAAAGAAGCAGTAGCCTCCTGCCGAAAATATTACGCCTCCGGTAACACGTACTCCGGCAAGCAGCTCCGCCTTGTACATATTGTTAATATCTGAGGCGCAAAGGGTATAGTCAAAGCTGTTTGTTGAGGCTGTAAATATAACGTGCTCTCCGTCGATATCCGTAAGCCCGTTTATGCTGCCCGT
Source organism: Ruminiclostridium sp. (assembly GCA_051882195.1). Lineage (GTDB taxonomy): Bacteria > Bacillota > Clostridia > Oscillospirales > Ruminococcaceae > Ruminiclostridium_E. Next base: position 4,276 of record JBJERI010000088.1, read on the forward strand.
AAGGTTTTCAACATACTGCTTATCGGAGAATTCGCCGTCCTTGTACTGAGTGATGTATGACTCTAAGTCCTCGCTGACCGCTATTATTGCTCCTCCCGTCTTTTTTGCGCATACTGCCGTAGGAGAATCAATGGTCAGTTTTTCATAAGTACCGTCACAGATACGGAAAATGCTTAATTGACCCGATGATGTGTAATTCTGTCCTGTACCGGAGCTGTCCTTAGTTTCTCCGATAATATAAAGCTCGTTATCGTTGCCGCTCATTCCATATCCGTAAGTTAACGGCATATCAAGGTCGGCGTATAGCTCATTTTCGCCGGTTTCGGTATTGACCTTAAAAAGCTGAATACCTTCCGATTCACCTTTCGTGTTCCACTTAACCCGAAGGATATACAAATCATTTCTCATAAATGCCATGCTCTCGGGCAGTCCGTTATACTCGCCGATTTTTCGGCTTTCTCCGTCCATTGAATATTCCATAAGGTCACAGCCGGATTTTCCGTCCTGCCTTAATGCAATAACAACTCTGCCATCATTTGTTACAGCGAAACAAGCGGGTCCTTCTGACTTGTATTGATATTCATAATATGACGGATAATCGCCTTCAATATTATAGTATTCATAGCTCTCCGTATATGGGTTATCTGATAGATTATTAGAACAACTTCCTAATATTATACAAAAACCTATTATTAGTATTGACGACCAATGCTTCATTTTTATCTCCATTTTTAATTATGCTCATCTATATCTGTGTATCAAGAACAAGCAAATTCCATGTCGCGAATTGTAAAAACCACGCCCCATAATAAATAATATATTATAGGGCGTATAAAAAGCCTAAAAACATAATATACCAATATATGACTTAAGGACAATATCAAGCCTTATAATATCGGGCCTCTTTAACTATGTGTAATAGTGTGTCTTCTTTGAGAAACAACTTTATAGAAATGATCCCCACAATTATAACAAACATATTCCACCGAATAATAGTCATCATATACTTTACATGATTGTGAAGCTCCAGATATATGTGGATCATGCGTCCACAAATAATTAGAGTACATATATGTACGTCCTATTTCTTGAGATTTACCGCTATGAGTGCAATTGCTGGACTGAATAGTTGATGCAGCATCGCTATTTGTTTCAGCAGCAACCGATACCGACATAATTACAGCCATAGCAGTTGCTATAGCGACCGCTGTGATTCTTTTTACTAACTTAGACTAAAAATTCCTCCTGAAATGATAGTTTTGCAGAAAATTAAAAATATCTTTACGATACGGTCTTTTCTGCGCTATAGATTTCGATGGTTTCAGTTTTGCCGCTTGATGTTGTCAGCGTAAATACAGATTTCACGCGATAAGTTCCACTTGATAATCCGCTTTTATTTGACATCAAGCAAATTGAGCTTCCTTGTTCAGTTGCCGACCATGAAGCGCCGTCAACATCATTCCATACCCACAAACCCCAGAATTTCTGTAATGTTTGTTGAACGGCAATCTGGACAACATCTGATGAACTAGCGCAATTACTTGTGCATTCAGCTGAATTTGCAGAAATGCTCAATAAACTCTTTGCTGTATCTGCATATTCGTATGCAGGTAAAATTTCTTCGTCTGAATCATATATAACTGTTTCAGCCGAAACCGGTATACTTATGCTTGAAAACATCATAAAAGCTGACAGTAAAAACGCGAAACATTTTTTGAACTGCATTGGATTCGCCCCCCTTTCGTATGTATTCGAAGTTTTTTGACCTTCTACTTACTATATTCCGAAAAAGGGTGGAGTTTGGGACATAATATTTTAATATTTTTTTTAAAAACCTTTAATTTCGTTACAAATTGCCAAATCAATCAGTTCTTGTTTGGTAAAATTGCCATACAGTTCTAAAATATATTCATCATTGTTCCAAACAACTAATGAATTGGTTCCGGTTCCTCTTTCATACTCCACACAAATTGCATCACAATTATCAACAACAAATTCTTCGATAGTAAATCCTTCTGTATTAATATGCGAATAAAACTCTTTTTTTACCGTTTGAGTAAAAACAAGTTCTTTATTATAAGCGTTTTTATATGTCGCAAATACGCAACTACTATTCTGTGATGTTTTGTATAGTTCATATCCCTCAGGAACAATCGAAAGCGTATATTCTTCTTCAATTTCAGTCGGACTATTACCTATATCAAAAGCGAAAATATAAGTATTATCGTTATATACTGTGCCACCAAAGCTGTTTGATATGAAGGCAATAACGCAACCTGTGGCAATGGTCATAAGAATAATTATTATAATAACAAGAACGATTTTTTGTCGAACACTTAACGGTCTTATGGGTTTTACAGTTATATTATTATCCGACAGCGCATTATTTCTCTCAAAAACTTTAAAAATCTTTTCCATTTTCTTTTTATGTTTTGAAGAAAAAACGGGAAGAGCAGCTTCTACAATTGACTCAAATTCTCTTTCATAATATAGCGATATTAAATCTCCGACAGAATAACTTTTATCCATTGTTAATATCCTCCATATACTGTTTGATTTGGCTTACTGCCCTTGAAGCTCTCTTTTTTGCAGCTTCTTCAGATATTCCAAGAATTGCCGCAATATCACTGTTTTTTAATCCTAAATGCATTTTCAAATATGTCACAACTCTCAAACCCTCCGGGAGAGTGTCGATAAACTCCAATACCATCTTGCAGGAGTATTCGCTTAAAACTTTTTCTTCAGTAGCGGCATTTTCATCAATAACAGCATCATCAAGTTCAACAAAGCTCTCAGCGATTTTATGCCTTTTATTCCAGATTTTGTAAGAAATATTACGTATTATGACATTTATATATGCAACCTTTTTGTCATCAGGAATACCGAAGAAAACATCAGGTTTCTTTGCAACAGCCAAAAATGCTTCTTGGACAGCGTCCTCTGTATCCAGTTGATTATGTAATTTGGAGAAAGCAATAGAATAAAACATCTTTATATTATGTTCATATATTTTTGACAATTCATTTCGTTGCTCCTCTGTTTCAAGAATAGCTAAAGCAGAAGAAATCATATCATCGCCTCGCTCTTTTGTTTTCTTCAGTATATCACTTATTCGTATTAAAAGCAAGATAAGCATGCGTTATTGTTTTTGTTGAGCTGACCCTGTGTCTTGCGGCGATTATTCTGCATATCGTCAGGGGCGATTAAGTTTTTGAATACGAGATGTATGTGATATATATAATTGCAGGATATACACTTTTTCAGATTACAATATAATGATTATACAAAAACAAGAAAGAGGTGTATAATATGGAAAAACCTATCCTGAAAGTGCGCGGACTGAGTGAAAGCTATTGCAAAATTCTTCAATGACAATGGGGTGTTATCTTAACGAAAACTGCCTATGACAATTACAAGCGTATCTGCGATTTTGCAGAACAGACGGTATATGGGCGAATATCGGTACAGGGATATAGTTGTTCCTGACGGTATTCCGCCCATAATTTCAAAGGAGCTGTTTGCAATGGCGCAGGGAAGGCTTGAACGAAACAGGTATGCACCGTCAAGCTATAAATCTGATGACAGATACATGCTTACAACCAAGCTGGTGTGCAGTGACTGCGGAGCGTATATGGTTGGTGAAAGCGGCACGGGTCGGACTGGCAAAAAGTAACACTTGACTTTATCTTTGACCAAGAGGTAATTGAGGGGCTTGCGGACAGAATTGTTAAGTGGCTGCAAAAGGACGATACTACCGTTCCGCTTCTTCAGAGAGAACTCACGGAGGTTGAACTGGCGCTTGACAATGTGATGAAAGATGTGGAGCAGGGTATCATTAATTCTACCACAAGAAAAAGAATGTCCGAGCTTGAAGAACAGAAAACGGATTTGCAGGTCAAGATTGCAAGAGAGGAAATTCAGGCGAATATCCTGACGAAAGAGTAGGTTATATTCTGGCTTTCAAATATGCAGAAGCTCAACCTTGCTACCGATGAAAACAGGCAGAGGATAATCGACACATTTATAAATTCAATTCACGTTTATGATGACAGACTTGCCATCAATTTCAACTGTCGGGAGGAGTCGGAAACGATTCCTCTCTAATTAAGCAAAAAAGTTTCTCGTTTACGGGAATCGGGGGGCCGTACGGGAATCGAAAATCCCCCGTAGCATTTTGTATCTTTTCAAGAAATCAGAAAAACCTCATAACAGAGCCGTTTGCAACACATCTCAAAAAGCGCACTTTCAGTAACTTTTTGAGGTTTTTCGTAACAATAAAGAACAAACAAAGAACAAGCTTACGGCGTTTCTCCACAAAAATATCCGAATACCGCCGACTTCATCAGAGGTCGGCGGTTTACTATTTACACTCTATATGCTGTTATTGCAGCATATTTGTATATAATATTCAATGTGTTTGCATACTCGCTTTATAGATGAATTTATCTCACTTTTTCAAGTTTTCCTTTGTCAATCTCGCAAACGGTATCGCACAAAATGTCGATATCCTCCGCAGAATGAGAGGCAATCAGAATTGTCTTGCCCTGTTCCTTAAGATTAAGCAAATACTGCCGCATATCCGAAATGCCATCCTTGTCAAGACCGTTCATCGGTTCATCAAGAATCAGCAGGTCGGGGTTCTCCATAATTGCTTGAGCTAAGCCTAAACGCTGGCGCATACCGAGGGAATACTTGCGGACATGACGCTTTAAGTTCGGGACTAAGCCGACCTGTTCCATTGTCTTTCGGATATCGTCCTTAGTTATTTTGCCGTGCAAACTGGCGAGGAGTTTCAGATTTTTATACCCCGAATAATATGGAATAAAACCGGGGGATTCAATAATTACTCCCGTGTTATCGGGAAAGTCGCAGTCCTTGCCTATGCGCTTTCTCGAAACGATTATTTCGCCCGAAGTCGGCTTTACAAAGCCACATATACACTTCATCAACATGGTTTTGCCGCTGCCGTTTCTGCCGATAAGTCCATGTATCCTGCCTTTTTCGAAACTAACGGAAACGCCTTGAAGAATATGTGTCTTTTTGATTATCAAATCAACATTATGCACTTGTATCATATACAAACCTCTCAATAAGCTATTTCCGTCAGATTGTCATAGTTGAATCGCCACACAAAAATATAACACAGTATTACTAATACAATAATCAGCACACAAAAATACAGGCATGATACCCATATCGGTACAATCGGAGTAAGCTGCTCGATGATGTCGGTTGTGAGCGGGTCAAGACCGAGAGTGATAAATCTTCTCTCGGCAGAACGCCCCAACAGATAATCTGCCGATACATCGTACAAGTCCGCAAGCTGAATGAGGTTTGAGAGGGTGCAGTCGCCTTTCTCAATGTGGCTGATTGTGCGCTGCGATAAGTACATCTTCTCCACAAGGTCGCTCTGCGTCCAACCTCTTTCCGTGCGGAGCTGCACTAATCTTTTGCTTAAAGTGTCTTTTGTTGAACTTTCCATTGGGTAAAGTCCTCCTTATATTATTTTGGCGAAAATTCCCGAAAAAGCCGATAATAAAGGGAAAAATTCACCTAATAATATGTTAATGACACTTACGATAAACCACAAGAGCATAAAGTGGCGGATTATGGGGTGTTTTGATAGGTGCTGTCTTTTTATGTCAGAAATGTCTTAAAAGGGTATTTTATAGTCGGAAAAAGATATGAAGAAAATTGACTAAAAAAGGGGGATTTATGAAAAAATTGGCTTTGAAAAATACATAAATCAATGGTATAATGAAATTAGTTAAGGGACAAACCTTGAAAAAGGGCTTCCCGAACACTAACAGTTCTTTGACAATTTAACGAGCAAGCACAAAATACTGTATCTGTGTGGTGCGATGACTTTCTGTTGCAGAGTTCCGATAGTTTGCACATACCCGTCGTGAAATAATATAGTCATAAGGACTTTGAGGGCGAGAGTTTGCAAAGGATAATGAAGCAATCAGCCGAAAAGCTAACGCAAGCCGAGTAGTAAAGAAACGAGCAATAAGAATTCCATACCAATACGGTAATAATGATACTTCCGGCGACGGCTGTCCCATAGGAATGAGCAGAGGTGAAACCCCTATGCGTAGGCTGCGTGATTGCCTACGGCTTGCTTTAACAGCCAACAGAATATAATAACAGGGCGGCTGTTCTGAACAACCGCCCTTTTAATAGTCTGTTTACACAAAAGAGTGTTATAGCACGGTGCTACATATAGCACCTTTGGAATTTGCGCTCCTTTGTGTAAGCATATTTTTCGGACAAGAGGTTTTCGGTAATCTGCAACAAAGGAGTTGATGTGATTGTGCCTAAAAAACGAGTTCTCACGATAAAAGAAGCCGCAAGCCTGATTGACGGACTAACTCCGTTCAGAGTGCGGCAGATGTGTATTTCGGGACAGCTCCCGTGCTTCAAGGCAGGCAGAAAGTACCTTATATATGAGGAAAACTTGTATAAGGTGGTACTCTGCGAGGGAGCTAAATGCAACTACAATGAAAAAGTCGAAGAAATCGCAAATTAGGTATTGACAATTTACCGCTTTAAAGTGTATAATTATAGGTGGTAAGATGTGTCATAATCTTAAATTGACGAGGAGGAGTTTAAGTATATGGCAACAGTCACAAAAAGAGGCGACAGCTACCGAATAAAGGTATCCTGCGGATATGATGTAAACGGCAAACAGGTTGTTCAGACAAGGACGTGGAAGCCTGACCCCGATATGTCGGCTCGGCAAATCAAGAAAGAGCTTGACAGGCAGTGCGTAATGTTTGAGGAAGAATGCAAAAAGGGACAGGTCGTAGCAACAATCAAGTTTGAAAACTTTGCAGAACAGTGGTTTGAGGAGTACGCAAAAATCAATCTTCGCCACACCTCTTTTGTTAGAATGAAACAGCTTACAGACCGAGTTTATCCCGCAATCGGGCATTTAAGGCTTGATAAGATTACGGGCAGGCACATTCAGCAGTTTGTCAATGACCTTATAAACAGCACAAGTGAGCGAACAGGCAAGCCCCTTGCAAGAAAGACCGTAGTTCATCATTTAAGCTTCATATCCGATGTGTTTAATTAAGTATAATTGTTCCTTTACTGTAATATCAGCAATATCCCTCCAATTTTCTTTTCAGCGTTACTTTATCCTGAGAATACAGCTTTTTTACCGAATCTGCATACTCGGCAAAAGCACGGCATAGTAACGGATGCTCTAGGAAAATCGTGAAGAACGGTGCTTTTAGCCGACTAACTGCAACGCTTTTTTCAGAAATAATGAGCTGCACATCTAAAAAACTAGGTTCGGGCAAAGGATAAAATCTGTATGTTGTGTGGTCTAAAAGACTGATTATGTTTTTGGTATGTTCTGCAAATTCCTGAGGGGAATAAGGCGTCGATAGGAATTCCGGATAGATTTTTCCGTTAAATAAGTCCTCGTCGCTTGGCAAAGGCGCACATTCGTGAAAATGTCCCGACAACAAAGACTTATCAAAAAAGCGTTTCATTTGTTTGTAAATCTCATGCGCGTCACTATCCTCGGCTTTAAATTCAGAACGGTTAAAGTATTCCGAAAAAAGATTTTCCGGCATTGAGAATGCGGTTGGGCAGCTGCTTAAAACCGTAATATCGGAGGACGCCTTTTCGAACTGATAAAAATCAGCGGTTTTGCATACTCTGATGAGACGGTGAGCTTTTCCGAGAAGTGTATCAAATAACTGACGGTGCAGATTTATTCTTTCGGGCTCGGTTTCGTAAAGATAATTTCCGCTTTCATTTTCCGCACCCACCACATTATTGCCGTAAATACAAGCATAGCCGGGGCATAAGAACAGCGTTGTTGAAAAATTCGTGTTTTTCTGTCCGTCCAGGTAAAAAGATTCAATTTGTCCCGATGGATAAAGAGGAAGCCAGCTTTGGATTGCTTCGCCGATTTCAGCCAGATTTCGTTCCATATTATGAATGATGTGAATTTTCACGCCGCTTGTTACGCATTGAATCATCAGCGACATCCATTTAATCTGAAAGGATTTGTCGGCGGTGATCCAATCTATATTCTGGTCGGAGAATAGATATAAATCCTTCTCTTTTCTTTCTATGACAGTTCCGAGAAAGCGGATAACGGCAGTTTGTAAACCTCTCATCCCGTGATAGAGCGGTTGATTATCACTTAATGCCGTTTTGTCCGCCGCCATTTCAAAGGGCAGAGGAGATTTTATTATATCGGCAGAAAACGAGCCAATTTGGTCTACCATGCCAACAACAAATGACGAAACTGTGCTGTCCTCCGAAAGGAACAGCCAAGCATACAGCTCTTTTTCCCAATTCGTATCGTCAAGGAGATTATCGGGCGATATGTTCATTAGTCTTGCAAGATTTGAAAGGCGGTTTTGCTCCTTAAGCTGACTGTATAGAACACGGCACATTTCCTCTGTGAGTTTAGAGTTTGATACGGGTGTACGAAGTCCGTTTCGGAAACGGCTGATATACGACGGGTCAATGTTCAGGAGCTTTCCAAACCGAACGTTGGAAAATTCAGCTAATTCAAGTACCGCAGAAAAGCGATGTCCGAATTTATCGTGGGAATGTAACGCTGCGGGCGCTTCCTTTGTCACTTTTTTCGGTTCTTCGTCATAAAGCCAACGCAGGATTTCGCCTTTGATTTGCTCTGCGGAAAATGCAGCGGGACAGCCGATTTCGTTCAAAACTTCTTTTGTTTTTCCGTGTTCATCAGCAAACGAATAAATGGCAAAAACAAATCTTAACGCACTATTTCCGCCGTTTTTCGGCACACGGCTTCCCTTGCAGATACGGTCAACCGCGGAACGGTCGCAGCCGATAATACCGGCAATGTCGGTCGGCTTTGCACCGATTATTTTCATGATTTTGTTTAATCGTTCCGTAAACATAGCCGTCCCCCTTTTTATATATGATAGCATAATTCTCCTGTAAAATCAACTACTGCCACAAAAATTGTCATTGACAGTTTTGTGGCAGTTATTGTTTCTGCAAAAAAATATGTTATAATTAAAGCAAATAATATCTGCAATAAAAAAGGAGTGATTTTTATGCCATCCACCAACTTTTTAGTCGGAATCGGATTATTGATTGTCGGAGTGATTGCGATTATATCAGGCATTATAAAGAAAATAAAATGCTCGGGCAGAACCGTCGGAAGAATAATCGGTGTGCGAGAATATCAGGAAACCGACGACGAGGGCTTCAACCACTATTTTTATTATCCTCAATTTGAATATGTAGTGAACGGACAAATTTACCGCGGAGAAGGAAATAAAGGTTACTCTAAACCCCAGAAAATCCAAATCGGCGGCAATATCAAAGTGTATTACAATCCCCAAAAACCGAATGAGAGTTTCACCAAAGGCGGTGGGTTTATTCTGCCGTTTATAGGCATTGTGTTGATAATTGTCGGGGTAATTTTTGTCACTTCGCAGAATGGGTGAAGCTATGAGTGATTTGTTCTTTTTAGTTGTCGGCATTATTATTGCCGCTATCGGTCTGCTTTTGATTATGGCAAAGGTTCTGACTTACATAAAATGCACCGTGTCGATGAATGCGCCCGTCGTAAAGCTGGAAACAGATGAAACCTATTTCCGCGGTGTAAAGCATACCTATTACCACCCTGTCGTGGAGTATATCGTTGACGGCAAAAGCTATACCCAAACTGCACCTTTTCGGACTTTGCGGAAAACGAAATATGCGATTGATTCAAAAATGGAAATTTGTTACAACCCGAAAAATCCCGAAGAAATTCGGTTTGTCGGGCATCCGTTTCCGCTGCCGTTGGGACTGGTGTTTCTTTTCATCGGCGCTGTTCTGATAATCTGCTTTTTTCTTTAAGATTGCAGAGTTTATTATGTCGGAAAACAATCCATATTGCAAAAAACTGAAAAGGAAATGGTACAATGAAAAAAACAGTGATACTTATTGCGGCGGCTATTGCCCTGCTGACAGGCTGTGCCACCGAACAGCCGCCCCCCGCCGACTCTCCCGAACCGCCCGCACACAGCGGAAAATTCGTTTCGGAGTATGGCAGCATGACCTTTACCTTGACTGCGGAGATTTCAAGCTCTGCATGGAAGCCTACGCCTATGCGGCATTTGAAAAAACGAGCTGGGATGAAGTGACCTTCCGCATTGAAAACATATATTTCCATGGCGATAAGCCCGAAAGCTCCTTCGATATCGGCGGCGGCTGGAGCGCTTTGGTCGACACTTCGGGCGGTCAGAC
>JBJERI010000089.1:0-3088 GCA_051882195.1 Ruminiclostridium sp.
CAAGGTGATGTACCGCTTTTTTTCCTGCTCCTCAAGATTAAGCCTTTTTAACATTTCTACCAGCCCGTCATAGTGCAGATTCATTGGCTTTATCAGGTAATAATCCGCCTTGACCCGATAGCTTTCGGCGGCGTATTCGTTGCTGGAGCTTGCAAAAACAAGCTTTACATAGGAATCCTTTTCACGGATTTTTTCGGCGGCGGAAATGCCGTCCATTTTGTCCATCATTATATCCATAAATATAATGTCAAAAGCGTTTTCCTCGAATTTTTCAAGAAGACTTATTCCGTTTTCAAAGCAGGCAACGCTGTCAATTTTAAGCCCTGTCTGACTGAAAGCGGAAACAATGGAAATTTTCGTTATTTGAAGGTCGGTTGGGGAATCGTCAACAATAGCAATTCTCATAAATTTCTCCGTATGTGGTGGGTGTGGTGTGTATTTGATTATACTATATTTATGGGCAAAAAGCAACATTTTTGTTGAGTAACAAAGAAAAACTCTGTGGCTTGTTTCCGCAGAGTTTTTTTCGTATCAAGTTTTAAGCCGCATTTGCCTTGCCCTTTTCCATACCCTTTACAAGAGCCTCCACAATTTCGGGGAATCGCCATTCGCATTCTCTTCTGTTCAGCAGACCGAAGGTTTCTCCGCTTCCCGTGAATGCGCCGTTGTCCCACCATGTACAGGGAATACCCTTTTCGTAGCATTTTTCGGTGTAATATTCGGCAAATGCCACTCTTGCTTCGGTATTGTCACGGTTTCTTGCGCCCATTTCGCCGATTATTACCGCAACGCCCTTGCTGATAAATTTATCGTAAATATTGTTTGCAAGGTCGTCTATTGCCTGTGTGCTTGCGGGGCGGGTAACGTCAAAGCGTGGCTGACCCGTTTTTGAATCTGCAAGAGCAAAGTTGTAGGGCAGATAAGCGTGGATTGAAACAATTATCTTGTCGTCGTTTTCGGGCAGCTCAATTGCGTCCCATACCTTAGGGTCGGAGGACGCCGCATAGCCGCATATCATAAGGATACGCTGCGGGTTGTTGCCCTCGGCGCTTCTTATTGTTTCAACAAAGGCCTTGTTGAGCCGGTTTATAACGTCCCAGCCCTCCTCATCGCCGCCGTTCCATTCAAGAGGTGTGTTTCTCTTGCGTGGCTCGTTCATTCCCTCGAAAATAAGGCGCTCGCTGTAGTTCTTGAAATGGTCTGCGATCTGAGTCCAAAGCTTTCTCAGCTTTGCCTCAGCCGCTTCCGCATTGTCGTAATAGGGGTCGTACCAGTCCTCGTGGTGAGCGTTGAGGATAACGTACATTCCGCTGTTGTAGGCGTAATCCACAACCTCCTGCACACGGTTCATCCACTCCTCGCTTACAACGTCGTTTTCGTCCATGTGATTGCCCCATGTGGTGGGAATACGGACAAAGTTGAAGCCGCCCTCCTTGATTTTGTCAATCATTTTCTGAGTGGTGGTAGGGTTGCCCCACGAGGTTTCGGAGCTTACTCCGGAACCGCCGCCTGTTGCGTCAAGGGTGTTGCCCAAATTCCAGCCAAGCCCCAGCTCGCTTGTAAGGGTCATTGCGGAAATGTCCCGCATTTCATCGGGCTTTGCTTCTTCAACCGCAGGCTCGGTGCTGCCGCAGCCTGCAAGAGTAATTCCCATTAAGGCGCAGGTTAAAATCGCCGCCGTTATTTTTCTGAATAATTTCATAATTTTTTCCTTTCAAAAGCTTTATTACCTCAATAATAGCAGAAAATTTGACTTTCTGCAATAGTTGCGGTAAAATAAAGTAAAATATTTATCGAGGATTTTTTATGAACATATACGGAATTACAAGAGCAGACCTTGAAGCCTATTTCATTTCAAAGGGCATAAACAAAACCAAGGCACGCTTTACCTTTGAGGGAATTTACAAGGAAAGAGCAGGTTCTCTTGGGGAAATTGCTGCCCTTAACCCAAAAGTCAAAGCGGTAATGGAGCAGGATTTTTCCTTTGAAAAAATAAAGGCGCTGGAAATCCTTAAGGGCGAGGACGTGTGCAAGGTGCTTTTTGAGCTTTCGGACGGAAACAAAATAGAAACGGTGCTTATGAAGCACGATTACGGCAATGGGCTTTGCGTATCTACGCAGGTTGGCTGCAATATGGGCTGCGCTTTCTGCGAAAGCGGACGGCTGAAAAAGGTTCGTGACCTGCTTCCTCACGAAATGGTGCTGCAAATTCTCTGCGCCGAGGAAGCGCTGGGGGAAAAGGTTTCCCACGTTGTTTTAATGGGAATAGGAGAGCCCTTTGACAATTACGATAACATAATGGCTTTTGCGGATATAATAACCGACTGCTTCGGGCTTGATATAGGCACAACTCACGTTACGGTTTCAACGGGAGGACTTGTGCCCAGAATAAGGCAGTTTACCCAAAGGGGCAGCCGCATAAATCTTGCCATAAGCCTTCATGCGCCCAACGATGAAATAAGAAACAGGCTTATGCCCGTAAACAAGGCTTATCCTCTTTCAGAGCTTATGGCGGCGGCAAGGGAATACACTCTTTCCTCCAACAAAAAGCTGACCCTTGAATATATTCTCCTTGACGGAATAAACGACAGCGACGAAAACGCAAGGGAGCTTTGCAGACTGGTTGAGGGAATAAAGTGCTATGTAAATCTGATTCCCTATAATGAAACGGAAAATCTCGGTTTCAAGCGCAGCAGCCGTCAGCGCATAACCGCCTTTTACGACATACTGAAAAAGGCGAAAATCAGCGCCACCATAAGGCATGAATTCGGGGGCAATTTAAAGGCGGCATGCGGACAGTTAAGGGCGGAGAATATGAAAAAATGACCGGCTGTGCTTTCAGCGTGCTTCCCATAAAGCAGCTTCCGCCCCGCCGAGCAAATCATCTGTTGCAAAGATGAAGTGTCGGCGAGGCGGAATTGCCCAAGGTGGCTACGCCTTGGTGCGCCGGCTTTTTATTTAAACGGAGCTAATTCAACTGATGAATTATCCGATCGTGATATATTTGTTCTGCTTCTCAGGAAGGGCATTCTTCTTCGGAACGGTAAGCTTTAATGTGCCGTTCTCAAACTTAGCTGTGATATCCTGC
>JBJERI010000090.1:0-14446 GCA_051882195.1 Ruminiclostridium sp.
GGTAGAAAATGTTGGGGATAACCTTATCAACATCTAACTTTGCGTTAAGCTTTACCGTTTCCAGCGAAAGCTCCAGTGTTTCGTAGGGCAGACCAACGATATTGTAGGTAAGGGCGGTAATCTTGTTTTCTCTGAACCACTTTGAAACCTCTATCATGTGGTCGTTTTTCATATTTCTGTGGAGGTATTTCTTACGGAATTCCTCGTTGCCGTTTTCAAGACCAATGTCTATCATATAGCAGCCCCCTGCCTTAAGGGTTTTTACCATTTCCTCGTCAAGAGTGTCAAAGCGCAGGTTGCAGTTAAAGGGCAGATGGATTTTCTCAATGTACATAGGCATAAACTCATAGAACCAGTCCTTGTACATATTGAAAATAGCGTCACGGAACTCAATATACTTGATGAACGGGTATTTGCTCAGTAAAAGCTCAAGGAGCTCGATTGCCTTTTTGGGGCTTCTGAAACGGCAGTATTTCTGCTTGTTGGGGTAGATGTTTCTGAACTGTGAGTTGCCGCAGTAGGTACAGCTGAACAGACAGCCTCTTGACAGCATTACCATTGCGGTAAAGTTCTTTGAACGGTCAAGGTTTGCGTAGTCGAACAGGTCAAAATCGGGGAAAGGAAGCTGGTCAAGATCCTCTATAAGAGGCCTTACGGGATTCTTGATAATTGAGCCGTCGGGCATTTTGAAGTTGATGCTCTGAATATCGGTGCGCATCTGTCCGTCACGCATTGAGTCCATAAGCTCAAGGAGAGGGTATTCGCCCTCGCCTACGGTTACGGCGTCGATACCTCTTATTTTTATGCACTCGTCGGGTACAAGAATTGCGTGATAGCCGCCTACCGTAACGTAAATGTCGGGAAGCTCATCATCAAGCCAGCCTGCCATTTCGGTAACAAAGGGAACGGCTGTTGTTCTCATAGAAAAGCCGATAACATCGGGGTTAAATTCCTTTACCTTTGAGATAAATTCTTCCTTTGTGGGCATATAAAGCTCGTGATAAAGTGAAACCTTGTAGCCGCCCTGCTTTAAAACTGCGGAAATTGACGCAAGTCCCTCGCTGTAATTTCCAAGCTTGTTGCGGTTGAACATTTCCTCTTCAAGAAAGTCGGGGTATATCAGAAGCATATGAAGCTGTTTTTCTGCCATTATTTTATTTGTCCTCCGTTTTTACATAATAATCTATTATATATTGTACAGCTATTTTTTAACATTGTCAAGGATATTTGATTTACAATTTAAGCCGATTAACGAGGAAATTTTGTGCAAAAAGTTATAAAGCTGTCCTGTTATCAATAAATTTTATAAAAAGGAAAGGACATAGCGTATGGAAAAACAGAACAGCGTAATGAAAAACACAGCCATTCTTTTTATATCAATGGTGGTGACAAAAATAATCGGAGCGGTGCTGAAAATTCCTCTCACCAATATTTTAGGGGGAATAGGCATGGGCAATTTTTCCACGGCGTACAGCTTTTTTTCGCCTGTGCTTGCCCTTACAGCGGCGGCGCTGCCTACGGTGGTGACCCGTATGGTTGCACAGAATATTACCCTATGCCGCTTCGGAAACGTGGGGAAAATCCGTAAAACCGCAATGCATATCGGCATAACAGCAGGACTTCTCGGCACGGCGGTAATGCTGATTCTTGCACAGCCCTTTTCGGTGTACATTGCCGATTCTCCTCAAAGCTGCCTTGCAATAATCGCAATTGCGCCCTCGGCTTTTTTCTGCTGTATTGCGGCGGTTTACAGAGGCTACTATGAGGGGCTTATGAATATGACTCCTACCGCTGTTTCACAGGTGGTTGAGGCGGTTTTCAAGGCGGTGCTGGGCCTTGGAGCGGCGTATTTCATTATGGAATACGGCGGCTTTATAATGGATAAGGAGCGGCTTGTGCCCTTTGCGGCGGCAGGAGCGGTTCTTGGGGTTACTCTCAGCGAATTTGCGGGAATGGTATATCTGTTTATAAAAAGCAGGCGAATTTCCGACGGCATAACCGAAAACGATATTTGCAGCAGTACCGTCACCGCTGACAGCCATGAACTTGCAAAGCAGATAATTTTGCAGTGTATTCCCGTTGCGGCAGGAGCACTGTGCGCCAATTTAAGCTCCTTTATAGATATGCTTACCATACCTAACTGCATAGGCAGCTCGGTAATGAACAACACAAGATTTTTCATTGAAAATTACGGCAGCGCCTTGTCGGAGGGGACGGCACTGTCGGATTTCGGCAGCTTTGTTTACGGCAGCTATACGGGCATTGTAATGTCCCTTTTTATGCTTGTACCTTCAATGACTTCCCTTGTGGGAAAAAGCACGCTTCCCGATATTGCGGCGGCGTGGGAGGTAAAGGACAGCGCTCGGCTTATGCAGGGCATTTCCCTTTTGTTTAAGGGGACTTTTTCAATAGGACTGCCTATATGCGCCGCCTTTGCCTTTATGTCGGAGCCTGTTGTCAATCTGCTTTACGCCTCCCGTCCGTCTGAGGCAGGAGTGAGCATTCTCCCTCTTGAAGTGCTTGGAGGGACAGGAATCTTTTTTGGGGCGGCAGGAGCGCTGTTTTCGGTTTTTCAGGCGGTAAACCGCTCGGATATTCCCGTTAAGCTTATGCTTCTTGGGGGAGCGGTAAAGCTTGGCGGAAATCTGCTGCTTATTCCCATACCGCAGCTTAATATTGCAGGAGCGGCAATTTCGGGAGCGATGTCAAATATTGTAATCACCGTTGTGGGAATAATTGCTCTGAAAAAGCTTATCAAAGGGAAAATGGGGCTTCTTGGAATAACTCTTCCTCCTCTTATTAGCTCGGTTTTATGCGGAATAGGGGCAAGAATAGGCTATGATATGCTTTTCTGCAATCTGAACGAGATCATTAGGCTAATGTGCTCGGCAGTGCTTGGTGGAATGATTTATTTTGCACTTATTGCCATTACTCGTAAAAATAAGCTGAAAAAAGCGGTTTCAAGAAGAAAATCTGCGGTTTAGGCTTGCATTTTGCAGAATTTTGAGGTAAGATAGATAAAAAAGTAAAAAGGATTGGAAAAGGTATATGTTTGAATTTAAGGAAAAATATAATATTGAGGATTTGCTTGAAATAATGACAATTCTGCGCTCGGAAAACGGCTGCGTTTGGGACAGGGAGCAGAATCACAAGTCCATACGCAAGGACGTCCTTGAAGAGGCATACGAGGTTGCGGAGGCAATCGACAGCGAAAATGCTGATCTGCTTAAGGAAGAACTGGGAGATTTGCTGCTTCAGGTGGTTTTCCATGCGGAAATAGAGCGGGAAAAGGAAAGCTTCGACTTTGACGACGTGTGCGACGGAATCTGCAAAAAGATGATTTACCGTCACCCTCACGTTTTCGGGGAGGTTAAGGTAAATAACTCCGATGACGTGCTGAAAAACTGGGATAAGCTGAAAAGCGAATCCAAAGGCGAGGAAAAAGCAAGCGACAGGCTTATGAGCGTACCCAAGCTGCTGCCTGCCCTTATGAGAGGGGAAAAGGTTGGTAAAAGAGCCGCAAATGCAGGTCTTGATTTTGCCTGCACCGAGGACGTTATCGCCTGCTTAAAGGGAGAAATTACCGAGCTTGAGGACGCAATCAAGGGCGGAATTGATGCCGAAATTGAGGAGGAATTGGGCGATGTGCTGTTTTCCTGCTGTAATTTGGCACGTTTTTTGAAAAAAGATAGCGAAAAAGCCTTGACAAGCGCCATAAATAAGTTTATAATGCGTTTTAGGGAAGTTGAGACTATTGCCGAAAAACAAGGCAAGGTCTTGGAGGAAATGTCTGCCGATGCTCTCGATGAGCTTTGGAAGCAGGCTAAAAATTCCTGATATATGAAAAATTTATTTGGAGGTCACAAAATGACAAAGGCAGAATTAGTAGCAGTAGTAGCTGAAAAGGCTGACATGACAAAGAAGGACGCAGAGGCTGCAATCACCGCAGTTATCGACTCTATCACAGACGCTCTTGTAAAGGGCGACAAGGTTCAGCTTGTTGGCTTCGGTACATTCGAGGTTCGTGCAAGAGCTGAAAGAGAGGGCGTAAACCCACAGACACACGAAAAGATCAAAATAGAAGCAACAAAGGTTCCTGCATTCAAGGCAGGCAGAGCATTAAAGGACGCTGTTGCTAAGTAAGCTGTTGAACGGCATTATGGCGGCACTTGCACATTGTGGCTTGTGCCGCCTTTTTGTATGGAAAGGAAAAATATGAGACTTGACAAGTATTTGAAGGTATCCCGACTTATAAAGCGCAGAACGGTGGCAAACGAGGCCTGCGACGCGGACAAGGTAATTGTAAACGGCAAGCCTGCCCGTGCTTCCTACGACGTTAAGGCGGGGGATATAATCGAAATAAATATGGGCAAAACTCCCCTTAAGGTTAGGGTAGTAAAGGTAGTTGAGGTTGTAGGCAAGGACGGAGCCGCAGACCTTTACGAGGCAATGTGACAATAACAGCCCATAATTGATATGTGACATATTTTCCGTAAGCGCCGAATAGAATATACAAAGTTGTCCTTATATACGGGAGGCGTTTATGGAAGAAAAGCTGAAAGGCAATCACAATTTTTTAATGCAGAACCGCAGCTCCGTAATGATGACGGGAGTAAAAGAGGTTGAAAGCTTCAACGACAGCGAGGTTTTCCTGCTGACGGAGTTAGGCGAGCTTTGCGTAAAGGGGAAAAATCTCAACATAAGCAAGGTCAGCGTTGAAACAGGCGACCTTGAAATGCAGGGAACAGTCTGCGCTGTTTACTACGGCGAAACCGCCGAAAAAAGACCCCGCAATATTTTAACAAGACTGTTCAGGTAGGTGGAATATGTTTGAAACAATTCCACAGACCCTAATGCTGCTTGTAGATTTTGCGGTGTTCGGCTTTTTTGCCGCCTTTTTCTACGAGGCTTTCAGAATACTGCGTATGTTCATAAGGCACAGCGTCTTTGCCGCCGCCATAGAGGATTTTGTTTATCTGTCCCTCCTTGGCTTTTTCACCTTTGTTTTTGCCGTTGAAAAGGGCGGCGAGTTCAGGGCATATTACCTTGTGGGCGAGCTTTTCGGCGGAGCGGTGTATTTTCTCACAATCGGCAGAGTGATAAGCCTCGTTGTGGGCTTTATTGCAAAAATATTCAAAAAAATCTGCCGCTTTGTTTATAGACATATTTTGTCGCCCATTGGGAAATGGTTTAGTAAGTATTTACATAAATTGTTCAGCGTATTTGTAGCATTGTACAAAAAGTTGTGCAATCACTTGAAGAAACTGCCAAACCCCTTGAAAAATAAGCGCAAAATATTGTATAATAAAAGACACAACATTAAAGCGAAAGATGGTGAAGTGCGGCATGTCATCAAGGCAGAGGTCAGAAAAAAAGCATAGACATTTTTTCTTAAGACTGGGCGTTACTCTCATAGTCGGATATGCGGTAGTTTACCTTATTTTTATGCAGATCGAGATTGCGAAAAAGTCCGGCGAATACGAAACGGTCCATGCGCAGAGAATTGCGGTGGAAGAAGAAAACGAGCAGCTTGAACGTTATTCCTCTGATGAATTCCGCTCGGAATACATTGAGGAAATCGCCCGTGGCGAGCTGGATTATTCCTATCCCGATGAAAAAATCTATTACTTCGTTCCAAGCACTGATTGACTTTACAAGGCTGATACTGAATTTTCGGTATCAGCCTTTTTTAAAAGGAGAATAATATGATACGGAAATACAAATTGGGAAAGCCCTTTGAAACGGAGGCTGTTGTAGAAAATATTCCCGCTGAAACGGGAGAAATGCCATATTTCAAGGTAAAAACAGAGGAAGATGGCATTGCCTTTTCCTACATAATGGACAAGCAGGACATTGTTTACGGGCTGGGTGAAAATCTCAGGGGAATAAACAAGCGGGGTTGGAAATACGAGAGTAACTGCTCCGACGACCCTAATCACACAGAGTCAAAGCGCTCCCTTTACGGCGCTCACAACTTTATCATTGTTGACGGAAAGGAGCGTTTCGGCGTATTTATAGACTATCCCGGCTTCATTGCCTTTGATATAGGATATGAGCGGCACGATACAATCACAATTTCCGCTTACAGCAGGGATATGTACGTTTACATTATCGAGGGAGATTCTGCCGCCAATATTGTAAAGCAGTTCCGCAGACTTATCGGAAAAAGCTACATTGCGCCATTGTGGGCAATGGGTTATATGCAGAGCCGCTGGGGATATATGTGCGAAAAGGATATCCGTGAAGTGGCTGACAATTTCCGCAGCAACGGTATTCCCATTGATTCGGTTTGCCTTGATATTGACTATATGGAGCGGTACAAGGATTTTACCGTTGACAAGGAGCGTTTCCCCGATTTGCCGAAATTATGCTCCGAAATGAAGGAGCAAAATATCCGTCTTGTTCCTATTATTGACGCAGGAGTTAAAATTGAGGACGGATACGACGTTTACGAGGAGGGAAAGGCAAAGGGCTATTTCTGCAAGCGTGAGGACGGAACGGACTTTGTTGCAGGAGTATGGCCGGGTAAAACCCATTTCCCCGATATGCTCAACGCAGATGTAAGAAAATGGTTCGGGGATAAGTACAGCCTGCTTCTTGACGCAGGAATAGAGGGCTTCTGGAACGATATGAACGAGCCTGCAATTTTCTATTCCGAGGAGGGACTGGAGGAAGCGAAAAAGCGCTATGAGGAGCTTATAGGAAAGCCTCTTGACATAAACGGCTTTTTCCGTCTGTCAGGCAATTTCAGCATTTCCAACGACCCCAAGGACTATGAGCGTTTTTATCACAATGTAAACGGCGAAAAGGTAGTTCACAGCAAGGTGCACAACCTTTACGGCTATAATATGACAAGAGCGGCAGGAGAGGCTTTCCGGCGACTTTCTCCCGATAAGAGAATACTTATGTTCAGCCGCTCGTCCTACATAGGAATGCACCGTTATGGCGGAATATGGACAGGGGATAATCAGTCCTGGTGGTCACATCTGCTGCTTAACATAAAGATGATGCCGTCCCTCAATATGTGCGGCTTTATCTACACAGGAGCGGATTTAGGCGGCTTTGGGGCAGATACCACTCCCGACCTTTTATTAAGGTGGCTGGAGTTCGGCATTTTCACTCCTTTAATGCGTAATCACAGCGCCGCAGGAACAAGAATGCAGGAGCCTTACCGCTTTGATTTAATGCCGCAGATGAGAGATGTAATCAAGCTGAGATACAGCCTTTTGCCCTATCTCTATTCCGAATATATGAACGCTGTGCTTAACGATGAAATGTACTTCAAACCCCTTGCCTTTGACTTTCCGGAGGACGAAATGTGCAGACGGGTTGAGGATCAGCTTATGCTTGGTAAAGCGGCAATGGTTGCTCCCGTTTATGAGCAGAATGCAAGAGGCAGATATGTTTATCTCCCCGAGGAAATGCTGTTTGTTAAGTTTATGGCTGACGGAAAGCGTGAATACAGGGTAATGCCAAAGGGTCATCATTATATTGATGCCGAGCTTGAGGAAACGCCCTTATTTATCCGCAAAAACAGCTTTATTCCTTTTGCCGCTCCGTCAATGTCAACAGCGGAGCTTGACAGGGACAACCTTGAAATTATTGGCTTTATTGAAGAGGGACAGAGGGCGGAATATGTTCTCTATGAGGACAACGGCTTTACAAGGGATTACGGCAATCCCGAAAACTACAAAAAAATCGTTATAACAAACGAAAAGGGCAATATAACTGTAAAGGAAAACGGCGGCAAAAAGCTGTCTGTAACCGCAGTTTTTGCAAAATGAAAAGGAAAAGATTATGACAGTAAAGGAAAAAATATTAAACGGCAAAACCTTTTTGGGAATCGAATTCGGCTCAACAAGAATTAAAGCGGTGCTTATTGACGACAGCTTTGCCCCTGTTGCTTCGGGCAGTCACGACTGGGAAAACCGCTTTGAAAACGGGGTATGGACTTATTCCCTTGACGACATTACAGCAGGACTTCAGAGCTGCTACAAAAGCCTTGTAAATGACGTTGAGCAGAAGTACGGCGTTATTCCCGAAACCTACGGCGCAATGGGCATTTCGGGTATGATGCACGGCTATATGGCGTTTGATAAAGAGGACAAGCTGCTTGTGCCTTTCAGAACGTGGAGAAACACAATCACTGAGCAGGCGGCGGCAGAGCTGTCGGAGCTGCTCAGCTTCAATATCCCCCAGCGCTGGAGCATTGCTCATCTGTATCAGGCGGTGTTAAACGGCGAGGAGCACGTTCCCCATATCGAGCATATAAACACCCTTGCAGGCTATATTCACTATCGCCTTACGGGAAAGCGTCAGGTGGGAATAGGAGAGGCTTCGGGAATTTTCCCTGTTGAAAATGGCGAATATAACAAAGCGTATATTGACAAGGTAAACTTGCTGTTAAAGGAAAAGGGCTTTGACAAGGACTTGAACAGCGTTTTGCCCCAGGTGCTTTGCGCTGGTGAGGCAAAGGCGGCGCT
The DNA here is from genome assembly GCA_051882195.1 of Ruminiclostridium sp. Classification (GTDB taxonomy): domain Bacteria; phylum Bacillota; class Clostridia; order Oscillospirales; family Ruminococcaceae; genus Ruminiclostridium_E. The sequence goes on from JBJERI010000090.1 coordinate 8,484, forward strand.
TACCGAGGAGGGGGCGAAATTCCTTGACCCAAGCGGAAGGCTTAAGGCAGGAGTTGTTCTCTGTCCGCCCGAGGGTGACGCAGGAACGGGTATGACCGCAACAAACAGCGTTCTCCCTAAAACGGGAAACGTGTCCGCAGGCACTTCCATTTTCGCAATGCTGGTGCTTACAAAGCCGCTATCGGGCTATTACCCCGAAATTGACGTTGTTACAACCCCCGACGGCGCTCCGGTTGCAATGGTACACTGCAACAACTGCTGTTCCGAGCTTGACGCATGGGTGAAAATGTTCGGCGAATTTGCAGCCCTTTGCGGCAATCCTCTTGACAAATCGGCGCTTTATGAAACGCTGTATAAAAATGCGTTAAAGGGCGATACGGACTGCGGCGGCACGGTTGCCTACAATTTCCTTTCGGGAGAGCCTGTTGCGGGAGCGGAGAGCGGCAGACCAATGTATTTCAGAGCCCCCGACGGCAATTTCAATCTTGCAAACTTTTTCAGAGCGGAGCTTTATTCCGCAATGGCGGCGCTTAAAATGGGAATGGACATTCTCTTTGAAAAGGAGAGCGTTTCCGCAGACAAATTCACAGGTCACGGCGGTCTGTTCAAGGTAAGCGGCGTTGCACAGCAGTTCCTTGCAGACGGGCTTAATTCGGCGGTATCGGTTATGAAAACCGCAGGAGAGGGCGGTGCATGGGGAATGGCGCTGCTTGCGGCGTTTGCCGTTCTTGGAGGCGGAAAAGCCCTCCCCGAATTTCTACAAAAAGAGGTTTTCGGCGGAATGGAATGTACCACAGTTCAGCCCGACAAAAACGGCTCCGAGGGCTTCGGGCACTTTATGGAGAATTACAAAAAGGGTCTTGCCGCCCAGTATGCTGCGGCAAAGTAAAGCAATATATTTTGCTCATAATAAGCGAGCATCTATCTTGAGAGGAGCAAAAAAATATGGAATCTGAAGTACCGGAAGCCAAAATCAAAGAGCTTATTAAAAGAGCAAAAAGTGCAAAAGTTCTTCCCGAATCAAAGAGATGCTTTGACGGCAATGAAGATATTGAAAAAGAAAATGCAACAACCGCTTACATTGCATTACAGAAGATGGGAATTGAAGTGGATGTTGAGTTTGACGATTAAATGTGCAATGCCGAAAAATATGTTCAAACCGTTATGCTTTTTACAGCATAACGGTTTTTCTGTAAAAGAAAAAACAGCACCGCAAAAGCGATACTGTTTCTGATTTTCAGAGTTGCATATAATTATGCAGTAGCGTTTGACTTCTTAGCAAGCTGTGACTTTAATCTTGCAGCCTTGTTCTTGTGGATAAGACCCTTGCAAGCAGCTCTGTCAAGCTTCTTAACTGTAGCAGCAACTGCTTCAGCAGATGCGCCTTCAGCTCTTGCCTTCTTTAAGAGAGTCTTGAGCTCTGTCTTGTTAGCCTTGTTTCTATCCTGTCTAACCTTGGATACTAAAACTCTTTTCTTTGCAGACTTGATGTTTGGCACGTTATTTGCACCTCCTTAATTTTATCTGTATATTATTGTCTATTTTCAATACGCTATATTATAACATGGATTTTCTCAAAAATCAAGTGTTTTTTGGGAAAAATGTTAAATTTATTGAAAGAGGACAAAAATTTATGAAAAGAACAGACCTTGCCTGTGAAATTGCGTCAGACAGCAGCCAATTTGAGGGAATAGAGCTTAAGGAGTACGCCATAGGCTCTGTTGGCGTTTCCCATATTATTATATCAAAAGAGGGCGAAAAGTCAACAGGCAGACCGAAAGGCACATATATTACGCTTCACTGCAAGGAGCGTGACCGCTACGACGAGGTAAGGGCGGTAACCCAAGTGCTAAGCGGAATGATACCCGAGGGGGATATTCTTGTTGCAGGCTTCGGAAACTGCGATATTACCCCCGACAGTCTTGGCACAAGAACAGTAAGGCGCATTGCCGCCACGGCTCATTTGTCGGTGCACAACGACTTTGAGGCTTTAGGAATGCGCAGGGTTTATGCCATTGAAGCAGGCGTAACGGGAAGAACAGGCATTGAAAGTACCGACGCGGTTGGTCTTGCGGTACGCCACGTTAAACCAAAGGCGGTAATCGTAATAGACAGCCTTGCCTGTGCCGAAACAGACAGACTTTGCAGTACAATACAGATAACCGACACGGGAATTACCCCGGGAAGCGGCGTAGGCAACGACCGAAAGGGAGTGGACTGCGGTACTCTGAAGGTTCCCGTTATCGCAATAGGCGTGCCTACCGTAATCGACCTTGACACAATTTCCCCCGAAAGGACGGAAAAGTTTATGGTAACTCCAAGGGACATTGACGGAGTAATAACTCACTATGCGGAGGTACTTGCGGAAGCCCTAAACAGCGTGCTTAATCCGACATTAACCGCCGACGAGCTGGAGCAGCTTATAGTATAAATCAAGGCTCTTGTTCATATAAATCAAGAAAAGGAAACAAATAAACGGAAAGGACTTGATTGTATGAATACAAGAAGCAGATTTACGGTAAAAAAGGCGCTGCTTGGCATTGGGGCGGTGGTTTTGTCCCCTGTTATTGCGGTAACGCTTACAAACGCCGCTCCTCACGTTTCGGAGCTGATGACAGGGGCGGGTAGGCTTATGAATATTTCAGAGCAATCAAAAATTAAGGCGCTGAACAATGGAAACTGTATTCTGTATCAGCCCACGGAAAACGGTGTTGCAACAAGCGTTATTGAAAACTTTCAGCCTCCCGCAGAAACCACCACGGCGGCGGTTACAGAGGAAACTGCGCCCCCTCAGACCACAGCGCCCATTCTTATTTCACAGAACATCTCGGACGAAAGGGAGGATTTGTCCGTTTTCAGCAACATCAGCGGCAGCATTGTCAAAACCACCTATAAGCCAAATGCAGGAGAAAATTTCCTTAATCTTAAGGACGGCGGACAAGTCCGCAACTGTACCGATTTGTCCAATGAATTTGTACAAGCTGAAATGGAAAAAACACCCGATTTCAGCATTTCCCTTGACGGAACGCCACAAGTGCTCATAATGCACACTCACACCAGCGAAAGCTATGAAATAAAGGAAAAGGACTACTATGACGAGGAATACACCTGCCGCTCTGCCGACCCCGAAAACAGCGTTGTAGCGGTGGGAACAGCCATTGCAGAACAGCTTGCGGCGGCAGGAATAGCGGTAATTCATGACGGCACAGTCCACGACAGCACCTACACGGGCGCTTATGAAAGAAGCGAGGCAACGGTAAAAAGCATACTTGAAAAATATCCCTCAATAAAGGTCGTGCTGGATATTCACAGGGACGCAATAGAGGAATTTGACGGCAGTCACGTTGCGGCAGTTACCGAAATAAACGGAAAAGAAGCGGCGCAGATTATGATTATTTCGGCGGCGGACGATGGCACTTACGGAATACCCAATTATCTTGAAAATTTTCATTTTGCCTGCGCTCTCCAGAACAAAATTGAGTCAGATTACAGTGGCCTTACAAGACCCGTGCTATTCCAGTATTGCCAATACAATCAGCACCTTACAACAGGCTCATTGCTTATCGAGGTAGGCTCACACGGAAATACCGTTGAACAGGCGGTTTATACGGGGGAGCTTATAGGAAAAAGCATTGCGGAGCAATTGCTCGCTATGGCGGAATAAAACAATCCCTCGCTTTACTGGGGGTAAATAAGTGGTATGGACGCAAACCCGCATTACAAAAGGAATTGCAGTGCCGCAAGAAACGCAAACCATACCTGAACAAAGATTAAAGGACGCTTTTCGATGAAAGGTGTCCTTTTTCTTTACAACTGAATAGAAGCATACGCCTATGGGAATGCGTGTTTAAAGCGGATATCATATATAATAGGTGTAACGGAGAGTTTTGAAAGAAGCTCTCCGCTTTTTTTGCCTAAAAATCAAATAATGGTTAAACTCCCCCAAGGGATTTAACAGTACGGCAAAGGTAGCTCCTTCGGGGGAGGTTTCCTCTTTCCTCACCATTGCCGTACATATATGGAAGAAAAAGAGGTCGCATATGGTGTTAAGCTGCATTGAGTCATCAATGGGATTGAAGAAATAAGCACCACAACTTAATAGTAAGTTTAGCCGACTGCCGTAGGGGTTGTCGGATTTTTTGGCATTAGCTACGGTAAAAGAGAAAGAGAGGAGTTGTTATGTCAACAGTATTCAGAGTTGAGAAAACCGCTAATTACACGGTTATGTCGAACACTCACCTGAAAGACAGGCGGCTCTCCTACAAGTCAAAGGGGCTGCTGTCCGTTATTTTGAGTTTGCCGCCCGATTGGGACTACACTATCACAGGCTTGGCTTATCGCCGCAGACGGTGTTGACAGCGTTAAGACCGCTGTCAAGGAGCTTGAGCAGTATGGTTATGTTACCCGAACACAGCTTCGTGATGAGCGTGGACGAATGGCACAGAACGAGTACAGGGTGTACGAAAAACCCGCCGATAATCCCGACTATGTTTCGCCAGAAAAGCTATCACCCGAAAAGGACGCTCCCGATGAAAACGCTGCGGAGCATAAACCGAGCCGCTTTTCGCCGAGGAAAAGAAGCAGTTTTTCTGTATCTCCGTCAGCGGAAAATCCGTCAACGGTTGCTACGATAACGGAAAACACGCAAGCGAACAACATTATAAAATTAAATAAAAATATATTAAATACAGACAAATCAATTCACTCATTCAATCCTGCGCAAGCGCAGGAAAGTGAGGACAGGACTGAATTGATTGATAAAGGCAAGAATCTTTCATTTTCGTCTGTTGCCAAACGGAAGTTATACAGCGAGATTATCCGTAAGAATATCCGCTATGATGAAAAATATGCTCATAGTATCGGCGACAGTCAGCAGGTTGACGAGATGGTTTCGATTATGACGGACGTGGTATGTTCAAGCTCACCGACTGTTCGTGTAAACGGCGAAGCGGTATCTCACGAGGTTGTCAAGAGCCGTTTCCTGAAGCTCACCAATGAAGAAATCGACTACGTTCTGCACGCTTTACATAACAATTCCAGACGTATCGGGAATATGCGCTCGTATCTCATTACGACGCTCTACAACTCCAAGTCAACCGTAAGCAATTACTATGCGAATATGGCTTACAACGACATTCGTGAGGGCGTTATTTAGGAGCTTTTGCCCACAAAGAACAGATTTTTCAATAAGCACTTGAAAATTCGGCTGTATAGTGGTATAATAAACATAGAATGATAATGCTTGAAAGGAGCGGTCTTATGGGACGAGATGTTGTATCTGCTAAACTTGATGTAATATTCAAGAAGCTGTTCACCGAAAACAGCGATTTGCTTCATTCGTTTGTGGCAAGTATGCTGGATATTCCGCCCGAGAGCATTAAGGAGATAACAATTTCCAACCCTGAGCTGCCGCCCGAAACGGTTGCAAGCAAGTTCAGCAGGCTGGATTTGAGCCTTAATGTTGATGATAAGATTGTCAATGTCGAAATACAGGTGAAAACCGATACCGATTATCGTGACAGAACTCTGTTTTATTGGGCAAAGCTGTACACTGCCGAGCTGAAAAGCGGTGAGGATTACGCTGCGCTCAAGCAGACGATAACGATAAACATCATCAATTTCAATATGTTCGAGGGCGATGATTATCACACCGAGGTTGCGGCAATGATAAAGGGTAAGAACGAGGTGTTCTCGGATAAGTTCAGTATGCACTTCTTTGAACTGAAAAAGATAAGCAAAAATCCGAAAACAAGCCGTGAGCAATGGCTGCAATTTATTAACGCTGACAGTGAGGAGGATTTTGAAATGGTAGAAGCAACAAGTATGCCGATTATTCAGAAAGCCGTAAAGGTTATCTATGATATGAGCGAGGATACCAAAATCCGCGAGCTTGCCCGTCTGCGTGAAAAGGCTCTCCACGATGAAGCCTCTGCGTTAAGGCAGGCGAAGGACGAGGGCAAGTC